>CAYZQU010000105.1:0-6563 GCA_964480645.1 uncultured Ruminococcus sp.
GCCCAGATTGCCTGCTCATTTGCGGAGCGATTAACAGAATAAAATCCTTGCTCAAGTAACGCGCCCTTAAACGAAACCGCAGTCGACAATCCCTGTTTGTGACTATGACAAACCGGAACGAAATCAATATGCAGGTGCGGAGTCGCTTCATCCAAATGCATAACGGCATTGAAAACTTTCAGATTGGGATTTCGTTTTTCAAAATCCAACATATACTCATCAAGCATTTTCTTTGCAGCTTCCTCATTGATTGTTCCAATGCCGCAATTGTCCTTGTCGCCGATTTGCACGATTATCTCACGAAAAGGTTTTTCCTTTTTTGATTTCATAATTTCCTTAAGATAGTCGGACTTTTTTCTATCCGCGCGTTTTTGCGTCGAGTTGTATTCCTCAACGGCTTTGTCAAAAAGCTCGTGATACTTATCCGCAAGATTTTCCTTTTTGTAAGAAATATTCAGCGAAATTCTTTCGCGGTTAACGTTCTTTGCAATGAAGTCGCGGTTGTTGTGTTTAATCACTCCATCGTCAATTCGGAACGAAAGTGAAACATTTTTTGAATTGCTCATCTTGTTACCTCCGTGAGATTTTTGAAAATACTTTTTCGCGGAAATTGAAAAAATCCGCGCGGAAATCGGATTCTTTTTCAGACTGGAAACGAATTCGCCGTAACCGATTTTTGTGGGCTTTTTCACCACAAAATACAGGGGGTGCGCCAAAGTTGCTATACTCTATAGCAATCTTGGCAAAACTTCGTTTTTCCAAGATTTGCCATATCGCTAGGGACACCCTAGAACCCGTGGATTTTCTTGAAAAAATTTTCTCGTTTTCGCTTTCGCTTTTCGGGAAAATTTTTTCAAAAAAATCAAAAAACCTCGCAAAAAATTTACGGAATTTCCGTAAAATTTTTTTTCGGATTTTGTTTCAAAAAGTTTTCGGGAATCCAAAAACTTTTTGAAAAAATCCGCGCTTTCGCGGCGAGGTTTTTTAGCCGCTTAGGGGCTTCGCCCCTAAAACCCTTTTTTCAAATTACCGATGAGAATGCGTTGATTTCGGCGGCGGTTTTTGCTCCGTTTGCGTCAAATTCCGCGTGAATTTTTGGAGCAGTTCATTGTAATCTTTAACTCCATTTTCTTCAAGAATCCTGCGGCAGGGAATCAAATTATTTGTCGCCGTGAATTTAATTCCCGCTTCGTCATTGTCCACGCAGGAATAAATTTTCATTCCGCTTTCCGCGATTTTTTTAAGCGAGTTCGGTTTTAATCCTGCCATCGAAACCAACACGGAATTCTGAATTTTGTCTTGGTTTGCAAGCTGTTTGAAGCTCATCAAATCAATCGCGGACTCAAAAACGTAACATTTTTTCGGTTCTCCGATTTTCACGGCGAACACGGATTCACTTGTTCCTTGCGCTACACCTTTGTAACGCTTTTCGGAATTTGTACCTTGAATTTCCGCACCGACTATTTTCCCGTTTTCGTCACGATGAATGAAAACTGCGTTTCCGCGAACATCCTGATACAGAAGTTTATCGTGCGCTAACTGCGACACGATTTCCGAATTTATTCCGCGAGTTTTGCAAAGATAAGCAAAAACATTTCGCATATTGTCGGCTTGTTTTGGCATATCCAATTCTTTTTTCTGTGCCGAAAAAGAATTATTTTCACGGCGCGGAGTATGCGAAATTTCGCTGCCGGTAAGTTCGCAAACAGCGGTTTTGAAATCCATATCCAACATTTCCGTCAAGCAGTTTATCGCGTTACTGCCGCCCTTTTCTGCGGAAAAACACGACCACTGATTTGTTTCTGTATTTATATAAAACCCACCGAATCCCTTGACGTGCAGCTCATTTTTCCGTAGCTCGCAATCGTATCCGTGCGATTGAAAATACTCTGCAAGATTCGCGCCACGTGCCATTTCCACTTGCTCTTTCCATTCCATAAAATCAGTCCTTTCAAAAAATTTTGCCCCGGTTTTTACATCGGGGCATTATATTTTATCGTCTGCCGTGCTTTGGCGGACTTGGCTTTTGAGGTGGTGTGTCGCCGTGTCCGTCAAGATTTTCACTATCATCAACTTTTTCGATGTTGAGTTCCTTGTTCAGCTCCTCCAGACGCGCAGATTTTTCTCGCAGCTCGTCCGCGTATTCAAACGGCGCGTCCTTGGTGCGCTCGGCTTCGGCGATATTCCTTTGCGCGTATTCAAGCTCGTTTTTCAGACTTGTGATTTTCTTGTCAATTCCGGTTTTCAAAATGTTTTCAAGCCGCGTAATATTTCCAATATCGCTGTCGAGATTCGTTTCCGAATCATAAGTCAAACCATCCTCTCGATGCAGAAAAAGATTTGGAGCAGCCGCAAAATTTACCGTCAGTGAGAGCTTAAATCCACAATATTCACCGATTTCTGTGTTGGTTTTCGATTTCATCACCGCCATTATTTCGTGACGCAGTGCTTCTCCCGCTTTGGCGCGTTCGGTGTATATTTTCCCGCCGATTTGCACGGAAAATTTTCCATCGGGCAGCACGTTTTTCTCCGCAGTTTCTTTGTCGGTTTTCGCTTTAGGCAGCGCGATTTCAGTGATTCTTTGAATACTCGCGCTATATCCCGCGATTCTGTCTTGCAGCTCAAATCTATGCTTTTGATGTTCGCTTTCAAGCAGCCGCAGCCGTGTAACATCATTATCCAATTCAATTTTCTCTTTTATGCGCGGGTCGCCGCTTGCAATCGCCTGCATTTCGGAGTAATTTAGAACCATCTCGTCAACGTCGCTGCACGTTCTTGCGGGAGTTTTCCCCGACATTATCTGAGAAATAAATTTCTGCTTGTTGACAATTATCGACATCATATATGAATCGAACGTCTTTTCCGTGAGGTAATTGAACACCTTCACGGACTTGTTTTCATTGCCGCGGCGGACGATTCGTCCAAGCCGCTGCTCCAAATCGGACGGCTTCCACGGAATGTCCAAATTATGTAACGCGCACAATTTCTGCTGAAAGTTTGCACCCGTACCCATTTTTCCGGTAGACGCAAGCAGCACTCTTTTCGCGCCCGAATTGAGCTGCGAGAACATCTCCGTGCGCTGCTGTTCGTTTGACGCGTCGCCTGCAGCACATATTTCCTCCGGCGGGATTCCGCGCCGCGCCAGTTCCTCGCGTATGTAATTGTACACGGAGAATGTCGGCTCGCCCTTACCGTTTTTATCGTTTATAGCTATATCGCAGAAAATCACCTGTACGCCCTTTCTGTCAGATGTTTCGCGATAAATATCCATTACGCGGTCAATGCAAAGGTTGACCTTGCTTTCGGGGTCATTTTCAGCGGCGGGATTTATACACCGCGAGTCAAGCCCCAACAGCCGTGCTTCGTGAGTAATTTTAAGCATATTGTCCACGTGCGGGTCGACCTTGCCGTTATGTATATTCTTGGAGCGTTCGGCAAGTATCTTAACGTACCCCTGTTGGAACTCGTTGGGCTTAGCTAGTACCGTTTGCGGTTTCCCACCCTCAATTTCGGGGACGGGCAGCTTCAACATTTCCGCTGTGCGAATATCCGCGAAATCCTTGTACATCAGCATTAATTCAGGCAAATTCGCGAATTTGGCAAACCGCTTTTTAGGTTGGTAGCTTGTGCCATCGGGGGTAGGCTCAAGTTGTGTAACGACTTCTCCGAATGTACTCGCCCAGTCGTCAAAGTTTTCCAACCCCGCGTTCTGAAGCAAGTCAGGACGCAGCATTTATTTGAAAGTCAGTTTGCTAAAGACATAGGAATTGCAGCAGAAGATGATACCATACAACAGAACCAAAATAAAATTATCAGTTGCTATGAGTATTTCAAGTGTATGCTGAAATACACCCTAAGTCTATTTGATAAGAAACAAAAATCGAATGATTCATTCATCGTGATTGTGTCTGACACATCCAATTCTGATGATAAGATTACCAAAATTGTTAAACAGTCCTTCAGCGAATACTTAAGGTCGCTTATAGATAGTTATTGTGTAACAATTTTTGATTGAGAATAAGCCGCTAAACGCAGCAGCTATAACGCTAATAAACTGATAGTGCAGAAGAGCGATTTTGGATAACATACAAGTAAGACGCAAATAGTACACAAACCCGCATTATACCGCGCAAAATGTTGCGGTTGAAGAAGATATGAAGTAATCTCTGATAACGCAAAATAAATACGGCTGTCCGAGAGGGCAGCCGTATTTATTGTACTTCCTTGTTAAAAAGAACACCGCGTGACGTGATGTTACCCAATATCTTAAATATAATTTATGTATAAACAGAAATTTATTCTCTTTTGCTATTTATGTATTCAGCAACCTCTTCTGAGATAAAATAATTTTCGTGCGTAATGTCATCAAATATTTTTAACTCGGAATTTTCGAAGCAATCCGATAATTTTTTCTGTAATGATGCGCTTAATGTTTTATCTGCACTTGAACCTATCACATACACCGGAGAAGTTACATTTACAGCATATTCAGCCGTCTTGATATTGTTTGAGATAAAAACCTTAAAAGGTCCCCAAAATATTGGTATCATTTTATTGTATAAATCGGAAACATCTCTGTAGCCGGCTGCTAATACCAACGCTTCGCATTGCCGTACACTTGCAAGATATGTAGCCATACCGACACCATAACTATGTCCCATAACTATAATTTTTGCCTGTGGATACTGCTTTTGTGCCCAATCATACAATTTCGTGGCTGATCTTTTCATGGTTTCTAAATTCATTTTTCCTTTGCTATCCTGCGTTCCATAATAATCGACCGCAAAAAACGGATAAGGGAACTTGTCCGCGTATTTTCCAACAGAATTATATGCAATATAATTTGAGCCTCCAAAGAATAAGATTACCTTGTCGCTCTTTGCTTCAAGATCATACCCATAGCCTGTTAATTTATCTGTTATTTGAATATACTGAGGATCGGATGTAATATCTGTCATTTTCTTTGCACCCTTATAAAAGGAATAGCTAATGGTTTGCATAATAAAATTACACCCAAATCCAACGATCAGTACCCACATAATTATTTTTAAGATTACTCTCATAACTTCCATTTTGTTCCAATTTGCTTCCTTGTTAAATTTCAATTTATTGCCTTAATATCATAGTCATTATAACACAAATCGGCGAATTTGTCAATCTTTATTTATCCTGCTTTCATCATCGTCTGCATAGCGTTGAAAAATACTGTGTGAGTTTTCCGGCACTTCTACGTTTAATTGATGAAAGACAAAATAACGTCTTTCGGAAAGGAGAATCAATGGACAACGGTGAAAAACCCCGGCTCGGGGCAAGTAGCTACCGCCGTTTCCTTGATGGTGATGAGAGCGGTATGGCGGATCTTATCCGCGATTATAAGGACGGTCTTCTGATGTATCTGCTCGGAATAACGCGTGATTTCCATGCCGCCGAGGATATTATGGAGGACACGTTCGTCAAGCTGGTGGTGAAAAAACCGAGGTATTCGGAGAAATGTTCGTTTAAGACGTGGCTGTATACAATCGGTCGTAACGCGGCGGTGGACTATCTCAGGCGGAAATCCAAAAAGGCGGATTCCACCGTGGAGGAGCTTGCGGAATCCCTCGCGGACGAGGAGAATCTGGAACGCTCCTATCTCCAAGAGGAGCGTAAAATCGCGCTCCATAAGGCGATGGAAACGCTGAATCCTGATTATAGGCAAGTGTTGTATCTGTCGTTCTTTGAGGGATTGTCCAATGACGAAATCGCCGCTGTTATGCGTAAATCCAATAGACAGGTCGAGATGTTGATTTATCGCGCAAAAATATCGCTCAAATCAAAACTGGAAAAGGAGGGCTTTACTTATGAAGAACTATGAGGAAGTTACGGAAAGCGTATTTCAAAAGAGTGAGGAAATCATCAAGCGCAACAAGCGCAGACGCAACACCATGATGAAAATCGGCGCGTCGGCGGGGTGCTTGATTGTGGTCGGCGCGGTCGGAGTATCGGTCTGGGCTAACGGAAACAAAATCCCGACGGAATCATCGGGGCAATTTATATCCGATAGCGCGGCTCTTGCTTTCGGAGCAGGCGATACGGTTTATAACGGAGCGTTTATTGGTGATACGGGCGATGAGAGCAGTCGTCCTGCCGGCGTTGGGGGATTGGCGGAGAAAATCCCCAAAGACCCTGTAACAGGGAACGATATGATAATATTGTCCCCCCACAACGGTGATCCCAATTTTCATTTAACCACTGTAATAGGTGGATTCAAGACGGAAGATGACGAACGGAAAATTGCTCCCGCAAACGGGCAAATCCATATTTCCAAGGCGTTGAACGCCGCTATGGAGAAGTACGGCGATGTGGACGAAAACGGAAATGAAATCCAATATGGTGTGATAATCGAGTATTTGCAAGACCAACAGATAATTGACCCAACTGACGAATTGTTTGAGAGCGAACGCGAGCGGCTTAAGGAGCCGTTGGGATTAGATATGGTAGGTGATATAGGGCTTGAAACACGCAGTTGTGACTGGGGCGCACACAGTGAGCACGGAATTTTCGCGCACTTTACTAAGGCGCAG
>CAYZQU010000106.1:0-6559 GCA_964480645.1 uncultured Ruminococcus sp.
GATTATCAACAAACTCCTTTTTGTTGAAATCTGCAGCGGTTGTAAAGTTAAAGCGCTCAGCAAAGGGTGCATAGTTCTCTGCAAACAAAGATTTCAAAGTGCAATTATACACAGTTTATCACCTCTTTCAATATAATTATAGCACAAATAAATTATTTTGTCAATAGTTATTTGCCATTTTTAAATAAAAAAGCATAAAAATTGAGTTTAACATGGATTCTGGATATTTTGCATTGATTAAAGGCAATAGTAGCCCAAACATTTTACAATCTATCGCTCAAAAGGAAATCCGACAAATGTACGATCTTAACTCCGTTGACATTGCCGCCCGCAAGCTCATCGAGCGTTACTACATACTTCGGGTAGTGATCTTTTATATCCAGAAGATTTCCTATCTCACGATCCGAATCCTCGGAAAGATTGCGGCATATCTGAACATACACCCGCTCATCACGCCGTACCGCCACGAAGTCGATCTCCCGTGTGTTGAGCTTTCCGATATACACTTCATAACCTCGTCTCAGCAGCTCAAAATAAACTATATTCTCCAGTATTGAAGCAACTGACTTCGGGTTAAATCCCATTATGCAGTATTTCAGCGACGTGTCCGCAAGATAGAATTTCTCCTGCGTTTTCAATACGGATTTTCCTTGCAGATCATAACGCTGACAGCGGTAGATCACAAAAGCCTTTTCCAACCATTCAAGATAATTGTAGACTGCCTCGACCGAAAGAGTGCGCCCCTCACCTTTCAAAAACTTCACGATAGCGTTTGCGGAAAACGACTTCCCGACATTCTCAACAATATACTTTACCACACGATTGAACAGATCAATATTTGTTACATTGTGTCGTCTGGAAATATCGTTAGTGATTACAGAAGTATATATTCCCTCAACTATCTGATACGCGGAACGGTCGTCAAAATTTCCGAGTGCGACTATCGGAAAACCGCCCGTCCGAATATATTCGTTCAGCAGTTCTTTTTCAGAGCCGCCACTTGACTTTTTGAAATCAAGATATTCGGCAAAGGATAGCGTGAACACAGGTATAGAAATATATCTTCCGGTCAGATAGGTTGAGATCTCGCTTGACATCAGCTTTGAATTCGATCCCGTAACATAAATATCGGTATTCGCGTTTTCAAGCAGACTGTTGACGGCTTTTTCCCAGCCGTCAACCTCCTGAACCTCATCGAGCAGAATATAATATTTATCTTCATCAATCATCTTATCTTTGATCGAGCTATACATTTCCTTGTTGGTCAAGTCCTCGTCCATGTCCTCGGACGTATACCGCTCAAATATTATGTGATCATCGGGTACGCCGTCGTTTTTCAAGTCGTCACGCAGCATTTCTAAGATCGTTGATTTTCCGCAGCGGCGGACACCAGCCAAAATTTTGACCAGCGGAACGTCTCTGTACGTTTTCAGCATTTTCATATAATGCGGTCTGATAATCATATCATCACCCCTCACAGCATATTATACCCAAAAACTTAATATTTGTCAATAGTTTTTGCTGAAATTCCGTAAAAACTATTCAATAATTAGAATTTTTAATAAATTAATATAAATGGAATGGCTATGTGCAAAATTCATATAATCATTTATTGAAATTTGTGCAATCATACAAAGTTTAAAAATTTCATTTCCCCGTGCATAAAACTTTTTCCTTATGTCGGTAGGCTTATAGAGAGCAATCCCGTCGTTCATCGGCGGGATTTTGTTTTCGGAAAATTTATTTGACAGGAGGAATTTAATGGGCGAAAGAAAAAAATTAGAACTTATCAGCAGTGTGGAAATTATGAACACGCCGATGAAAAAGCAGCGGTTCATAGTTGACGGGATGATCTATCACGGTGTCCACATTCTGTCCGGCGACCCGAAGATCGGCAAGTCCTGGATGATGATGGATATGTGTCTGGCGGTCGCAAAGGGTGAAGATTTTCTCGGAAGGAAAACGGAACAAGGTTAAGTCGTGTACATGGCGTTGGAGGATACATTCGGTAGCTTGCAGTCTCGAATGTATGAGCTGACTGATGAGCCAAGCGAGAATCTGACCTTCACTCTGCTGGCAAACTCTATTGACAGCGGCTTGGAAGAAGATCTGCGGGATTGCAAGAAAATGTTTTCCGATCTGAAGATGGTGGTTATCGACACACTTCGAGATTCAGTAAGAGCCTTCTTGGGACCACGAGCAAATGCATAAGGCTGTGAGGCATTTCCATAGCTCTCAAGAAGCCAAGGAGTCATCGCATCAAATGCAACTTTATCCAATTTTGTTGATGCCGCATTATCGGCATAGATATGAGCACTCATCACGCATTCTCCTCAATCAAAAATCAATACATGTACTGAATATCTGGGATAGTGTTCTTGCCCGGCTTGTTAAACTCACGAGGATCAATAAGGCAAAGCTGCTTTTTGATGACAGCACGCATCTCTTTAGCAGGATTCAAGCAATAGTTAATGAATTCCTGCGGGTCAATGTCTTCCTTTGTTCTGGCATGCGGGTACAACAGCTTAACCAAAGCCGTGCAAAGACGCTTGATAGCAGTCAAATCACGCTGATCAGCTCCCTTAGGAATGTCAAGACATGCATCAACAATCGAATCTTGAATCAGATCTTCTCGCAGTGCATGCATGACTTCGGCAAAATACTCGGTGTTGATGGCCCAGCCATTTGCTATCATGGAAGAATTCATTCTTGGAATTTCCCATCCAGGAATAAAGCCGTGGAAACGATCGAGCGTAGCGGATTCACCGAAGACGCTGCTGATATGTTCCACCATATTCTTGTTGGTATCAAATTTCTCAGCATCAATATTGCCCAGCACTATAACGCCTGCATCAGCCGGTGTCTGTGCATCAAAGCCTTTGATTTCACCAAATTCCATATAATGCTTCAGAGCCTGCTGAATCTGACCCGGCTCAGAAAAAGTAATGGACTGAACTTCATCAAAGCCCACATAATCAAAGCGTGTTAACAGACCGCCAGTCTTCTTTGCGTTATCATAAATCAAGGAGGCGCGAGAAACCGTACCACCGCTAATCAACCAGCCGCGCTTGCTGATTTTTTCAAATACATAACTCTTGCCTGTACCCTTAGGCGCCAGCTCAATCATATTGACTCTCTTTTCAACGAAGGGCAGAAGACGGCGAAGGAAGAATAACTTCTTCTGTTCGCTTATTTCTCCATTCTCATCAAGGTAACCTTCCGGATTGTAGTCGATGGCAGTTAAGACAACATCAATCCACTCATGAATATTGAATTCTGCTCTGTATTCCTTAAAATCATCTAAGTCGACAGAATATGGACAGAACGGCTTGTACTCAACCATGGAAATAAAGCCCTTTGGTTTGTTCTTGGAGCCTTCTGTTTGCCATGCAAGAGAAATAATACCCCAGTTCTCGCTTTCACGCAGAAGGGTATCCTGCCACTTTTCAACCACATCGTGATTGACGACACCACCCGCGCCACCGCGCTGTCCGCCGAAGTCTGGCAATTCAAATTGGGTTTTACCGGTTTTAATATCAACCGTCACACGTACACGCGCCAAGAATTGAACAGTCTCACCATTTGTCATACGGAATTTAAACTGCTCGTAGTCCTCCCTTGAAGGGATATAGCGATTGATATATCTTCTGACGGAGTCATAGTCAATCGTTCCATCCTCATCGGAAAATTTCATCACAAGCCAGTCACGCATATATGAAGGAATGCTGAGCTTGGAAAAATACTCACTCCTTTTTGGATCTTTAAGTACAACCATGTCCGCAAATACATCACGAATTTTATCTTCTAACATTTTATCTCTCCTTAAAAGAATAAAGTACAGCCTTGCTCTTTGAACTCGCTGACTTTTATCTTCAGGTCATCTACAGTGCAGCCTAGATACTCTGCAAAGCAATTAAGACAGTAAAATTCTTCAGTATCAACATCGGTCAGTTTTTGCGTAAGAGCGACTTCATCTTTGGACAGTGATTTACCACATTCGCAGCAGTTTTTCTTTTTTGCCATTACAAGTCGCCTCCTCCACCTAATGCCGGTAGCACGGTTAGAGGCGTATCAATGCTGATGATTTGTCCGTCTGCTACGATTACCGGGGAATAATGTCCGGGATCAATTCTTTCAAGTGTAATTGACCACACTTTTCCGGTTTCAGAAATTCAGCTGGCATTTATAGCACCAACCTTCACTTGAAGCGACTTGACATCACGGTTAAATTCCAGCTTTGTTTTGGCTATGTGCTTTTTCAGCTTAATTTCGGATTTATGATTCGCCCACTTTACAGTAAGCGGAAGCTGCTGTTTACTCTCAAACACCACTACCGGAACAATCATTTCTTCCGACGTAGCGCCGCCATGCACTTCTCCATACACAGCATTATTATCGTCGCCGCCTGCAGCAAAACCACTGATGGTAAAGTGGTCATAAGAGCTGAAAACAAGGTAGTGTGTTCCGACTGTGTCCGAAGCTTCTTTTATCATTTCGTAGGTTGTTGCCGGTACACTCTCAACACTACAATATCTGCCATGACTTAAAACCGTAGCATTCTTAGGTGCCGGAAGTCCATCTCTGGTATGGAAAAATCTTGCAGCCAGACGGCTTGTTCCGTGGTCACCAGTGATGATAACACGTTGATAGCTTTTCAGCAGTTCGCTGACGGTATCTGATACCTTGCCAAAAAACATTAGCTGTTCCTCAATGCAGGTATAATAATCCGGCTCGTCAACAACGCCCTTATGTGCCAACTTATCCAGCTTGTCGAGCTTTTCATATTTTACGGACATCTGTTTCCACTGCTCATTGTATTTCGTTTCAGTGGGCAGCGATGCCTGAACAAGTTCAGCGCTCAGTACAATGCCGCTGTCGTTTGCGCCCAATACCTGCAGCAGCAAAGAAAGATACTCAAAGCCCATCGCGTCTATCCAAAGAATGACCGTACCGTCTTTAATGTTCTGGTTGAGTACAGCATAACGATACGGAAGCGTGTCTGGCTCGATTCCACGAAAAAAAACCTCATCTGATTCTGGGAGAGTATTTGCCAGCTTGTGTGCTTTATAATCCGCTATGTATTCGTCATAAATCGGCTCGATGGAATTCGGAAGTGCGGAAAGATATGCCTGCAGCTGCGGGTACATTGTTTGAAGCACCTTGGAAGAGAGTACCTGATTTGCGTCCTGTCTGAGCCACTGACCAACCATGTGAAGGATGTATATGCGTTCCTCCATGGTGTTGCCAGACAGAAACGGCAGGCGTTCTTCAAATACGGGAATCGCATTCAGTTCATTAAAAAACTTCTCATTTTTATTGATGTTGAGCAGGGTTACCAAGTTCTGCCACTCGCTTATCCATTCCGAGTGATACTGCATCACGTCAAATATATCCAGAAGGATATGTTCTTCCACTTCTGACAGCTTGTAGTTTTCGATGCATTTACAAAGGTAGGTGCTGTCTGGATTCAAGCGGTACCATAACTTAATCAACTGCTTTTTGCTGTCAGATATCCCGTTCCACTTTGATATGATGGAATTTTCGTCAAATGACAAGACATTGAATCTGTGAAGAATCGCATCATTGACAGACATATTCTTCAAGGACTCTTCAAATAGCTCATTAAGGATATCATCCTGACAATCGGCTTCTTTTAATACATGACCACCCTGAAGGTTTTCTCGAACAAAAGTGAAAGTGTCGCTAATCACCCGAATCGTAATATCGCCGTCAACCGGAGTAATAAATCTCGTTTGCTTGGTGAGAAGACAATAATCCTGAAACGGCTTTGTATCCTCTATCATTCGCTCATACCATTCCTGAAGACCGACAATGAGAGAAAATTTGCCGCTGAGTTGGCTGATGTACTCCTCAAACACAGAGGAGAACACTAATATACTCATCTTTTCCGGCATCAAGTCGTCATTGCCTATGTTGTAAACATAATCTTCTTGACGCTCATCCATCCGAAAGCCGAGAGAATTGTCATGCCACAGGGCATCACAGTTCCATAGCGGGATAATGACTCTGCCGGTATTTGACGCATCGACAATGCTGTGCCACAACTTGGCAAGTCGTCCGGATTTCTGTTCGCTTTTATAGAACAGTCTCAAATACTCACTGACACCTGGAAGGAGCAGCCATTCTCCAGGCTCGGCTACATCCAACACCTTGTCATAAGTAGGCATAAGGTCAGCCCCAGAAAACAGTTCTTCCGGTGACACCGTTCTATCACAGAGAGTCTTCAACGATAAAACAGCAGACAGATAATCTTCTCGGCTATGAAGCAAAATGACTCTACAGGGAAATCTGCAAGCCATCTTTTGCGTTTTTTCCTCTTTTAGGCTATTGATACATTCAAACAGTTTGCCCTCGATGATTTCCTCGTATGTGGAAATAAGGTCTTTTACACGAGCGAGCTTCATTTGTTCCTCAATCAATTCGGACTTTAAATTCTGAACGTACATCGGAATTAATTTCAAACGCCGCTCAAGATTTTCAATTTCCTCCTCGGATTTCACGCCATACTTTTCCGCCTTTTCACGAGCCGTTGCGATTT
>CAYZQU010000107.1:0-6536 GCA_964480645.1 uncultured Ruminococcus sp.
GGAATAATTATTCTTTTCATCAAATACTTCCTTGCCATCTGCAATCGAAATACAATATCCTGTCCCGCCTTTAATAAATTTGTCGGCTTTATCTTGATACTCGTCATCAATATCAGGAGTGAAAGAAAAAACTTTTGAAGCATATACAATATCGTAATGCTCCAATGGCATAAAGAAATGCACATCATCTCCGATAGACTTGTGGTATGCCGAAAGCTTCATTAATGGTAACGACGGGAAGTGATGGCAGTCAGACCATAATCCTATTTTCATCGGGATACCTCTCTTTTGGTGCGCCGCTCGGTGATTTACCCGTTTTTGCGCATATTTAAGGGCGTGTTTATTATACACGCCCAAATGCAAAGCCTATTACGGCTCGTTTGAGATGTCTTCTGAGTTATCCTCATCATCAATCATCATTTGTCTCCACTCATCCAATAGCTCCTCGTGCTGCAGGCAAAAGAACAAATACTCGGAAATCTCATCATTGGTAAGCTTATCACCGATTATTTCAACGACTTCCTTACGATTTAAGGTAATCTTTTTGCTCTGAGAAGATGTGCTTTCGGACTTTTTCGGGGAAACAGCATCAAGAATATCCGCGCCTTTGGCATACTCCTTATCTTTGAATTTATCCGCCAGAACCTTTGCCTGAGCTTCGTTCAGCTTTATATTTTTTTCTTTCAGCAATATTCCAATAGAATCCTGAACATCCGGAGATAAGTTCGTGAGCGCACAAGCCGCTGAAAGAATCAGTCGACCATCGTCAAGCATATCCAAAAGTTCGGGAGTTAGTTTTGTACAAGATATATATCGGTTGATTGTGTGTCGATCCTCATCGTAATTATCCGCAATGTCTGCTGTTGCGCGTTTGCTTCCAAGGGCTTGGAGCGCCTCTTTTTGTGCCTTATATGCATACGCTCGTTCTGATGGCAGCAGTTCGCTCCTTTGACAGAGATTGGAATCCGCCATTATCAGCTTTGCCCTGTTCTCATCAACGTCTTTAACAATGCTCGGAATGTTTGTCATTCCGATTTTGCGGCAAGCCTCCACACGGTTATGCCCCGCGATAATCCGATACCTGTTTTCCTCATCGTGCAGCGGACAGACTATAATAGGGGAGAGCAGTCCATTTTCTTGTATCGAGTTTGCCAACTTCAACAAATCTAACTCTTTGTACATACGAAACGGTTGATTTTCCCACGGAACGAGCAGGTTTATATCGATTTCCTTTTCAGTTGCCTCGTTATTTCCGCTGAGAAAATCAGTCATACTCAGTTTGTTGCTGTTCCCGGACGTACCAAGATTGAATGCCATTACTCTGCCTCCTTACCAATAATTTCACTTACAAGTTGACGATATTGTTCTCCGACAACACTTGATTTCTTAGATATGAGCGATTTTTGTTCGGCGGTGCTGTTGGCAGCCTCGATTCGCTTACTGATAGATGTTTCAAACACCAGCCCCTCATACCTCTCTTTTAGAGCTTTATCAACCTCTTTCGCCATATTCGTTCCATCTGTCATTGTTTCCAGAATACCGACTATCGTCAGTGATGGGTTGATATTTTCCTTGACCAGATTAAAGATGTCCTCAAATTGAACGATACCATTAAGCGCGAATTTTTGCACTTGTACCGGAACAATTACTCCATCGGCTGCCGAGAGTGCGTTTGTAACCAGTATTCCGAGTGATGGCAGGCAGTCAATCAGAATATAGTCATATGTACCGACTGCTTTATCTGATTGTAACGCGCGTTTCAGAACCTGTTCCCGGCACATTGTCTGCGCCAGAAACATATCCGCGGTCGCGAGAGTGATGTCGGCGGGGATATAATCTATATTCTCTGCCACGCTTGTTACAATACACTCGGACAGTACCGCATTACTCCTGAATACATCTACAATCGTGGGATTTTCAGCCGAAAAGTCATAACCAAGGTAATCGCTCAGATTACCTTGAGGGTCAAGGTCAATGCACAGTACCCGCTTGCCCTGTTCGGCAAGTCCCGCGGCTACGTTTACAACCGTCGTGGTTTTGCCGACGCCGCCCTTTTGATTTGCGATAGCGATAATTTTTGTTTTCATAATTGTGTCCTCCTGCTCTATGAGCATTAATAATATTTGTGTTCTCAAAATGTTATATGGGCATAGAAAAAGGCGGGGAGAACACCACCCGCCCTTGTCAAGGAGCTACCTTGTCTATGCTGATAAAGCCCATTTGGGCATTTATCCATTCTTCATTGTGTAAATGTATACCCGCAGGTGGGGAAATGCCGCGGCGCGATTTACAATAATATCGTATACACCATTTCTGTTTAGCCGTCCTACTCCCGTTCCCAAAAGCGGCATTGCGATTGTATAGAAATCCTTATAGCAACAGTAATCAAGCAAGGACTTTACAAGAGTATCAACCGTTTTTATATCGCTTCTGCTTCCGGGAGCATTCATAGTTACCGCGTGAAACACCTCTATGCAATCCAAGCCAAAACTTGGAGACAAAAAGAATGTTCCTTTTTTCATTCCCAAAATAAATGACGGGATATGCGGAAATCTCCTTGCCTTTTTAAGGCAATATGATTCCATTTCGCCGCCCGTAACAAAACATAGTCGTTCCGCGACTCCGCTTACAGAACGGCGTCGAGCGATTCTCCCGCCCATATATCCCCAACCGTTGGCAGCGTTTACAATAATGTTCGCGCTGGCAGTTGCAATGTCCGCGTTTACAATAAAAACGTTATTTGTAGCACCCAATTTTACAATCACTCCTCCATTCGGCGCGGTTACTTGTATTGTTCCAGAACCTTTTCAGCAAGCTCAAGGAAAACCTCTGTATTCGGCTGCCAGAACTCCATATCGTTGTAGATACACTTGTTTGCGTCCGCCATTATCACGCATTTATCGTCACGCTGATGCTTGCACGTTTCGCAATAACGATTTCCTCGCGATCGTACCAATTCTCGTGCCTTGCGTTCAATTGCGTCCATAATCTAACCTCACATCACCCATTACTTCTTTCAGTCGAAAATCCCGTTTTCCACGGCGTTGTCCTCGTACAAATCCCGAAACGTCATTATCGGCGGGTGCTTTTTTCTGCCGTGCTGAAAAAGAAAAATTGCCGCAGTTGCAAGCGCAGCGGCAGAACTCAAAAATATTGCCTGTTTCATTGTGATTCTCCTTTATGTATGCCTGTTATGATTCGCCACTGGCGAATTTGGAGCAGCCTTTGGGGAGTTACCCGTCAAGCCACATATTTGGGCGCATTGTCCCCACAATGCGCCCAAATCGGAGTATAGCGTGTATAGTCAGCACCTTTCGGCGCGGTTACGGCTTCTCTAAAAGCACACGTATAAGTGTTGGAACAAGAGATGCTGACGCACTGATGAAAGCAAAGGGGAACATCTCCGCAATTACGCTTAAACCCAAGCCATCTGTTAATAAAGCCTCAGCACCGTGCACAAACCCGACAATCATACTGATAATGCACACCAATAAGCAGAATCCCCGAAACATCAGCATCAGAATTTCACGTAAATCACTTGATTGTTTCGGCTTTGAATCACTTTTTTCTATCAGTAAATTGTCAACATCATTGCCCGTTGTAACGACAGTCGGAACAATTGGATTTTCATTGGATTCCCTCGGAGGACAGAACCTCCGAACGGCTTCCTCCTCGTCCATCAGATGTTCGGGAGTGTACTCCCGCGTATAGGATTCTTTTTTCAGCGATACCATAATTAATCTCCTTTCCGGCTATCCCGAAGAGCCAGAACCTCGTTGTAGTACTCCGCTTTGGGAGTGATGTGGCACACTATCGAATCATCAATCTGCGACAGCTCCGAAATATCAAAATACTCCATAAGCTGCTCGATTTTCACGTCGTTGGTGCAAATATAATAGTCAATTTCAACAGGACGCGTAAAGTAGCTCCAAAAGCCATACACCGAACAACCAAGTCCTATAATCACCATTACAATCGAATTGATTTTCATCAAAATGGATAAGTCATTAGAAAATGCAGTATAAATACACCAAATTCCGACTCCCACCAAAATCACGCCACCGGTTATAATTGCGAAAGCAACGGTGAGTATCACGGAGCAATCCTTAAGAATTGTAACCTCGGATAAAATCTCATTAATCGTCATATCATCACCCCCACAATTCGCGAATTTGTCAATGACGCTTCCTTGACAATGCCGCGGAGTTTGTCGGCGCGTGCTTGGTAATCGTCGGCGTACTTGGACAGGTGATTGATAATGTTCCGCCGACCACGCTCCGAATATGCGTAAAACTGCGCAAAAGGAGTGACCACGAAAAACATTTCGTCATATTTTCCAATCGCGGAAAGATAGTCCACGAACCGAAAAAAATACTCCTGATTTGAAAAAGAAAAATATTCGCACTGCTGCATTTCGGAATCGGTTTTCAAAGCGTTCAGATTCTCATCAATTACAAACTTGAAATCCTCCTCCATTTTCAAGGCGTCAGCTCCATATCTTTCGCGGAACTGCGCGATAGTTGTTGGTCTGTTCATAAATACCTTCTTTCTTTCATTGTCCTTTTAATGTGGATATATGTAGCATGGGCAGGGCAGAAAAAGGAGAAAAATCCGCCCAAAGGTGCGACCTTCCGTGCGTTAAAGCTCTGATGAGCGTTTAACATAGCGATTCGCTATAGCCGCGACAATCAGCACAATTACCACACCTGCAACTGTTGCTGCCACCGAAATCCAAGCCGGAGCAAGTACCCAAAGCCACGACCAATCAATAACTCCGCATAATTTCAGCACGATAAACGTGATTTGCAGCAGACCCACAAATCCGATTCCAATACTTCCGCCGCGCGACGCGTTATTTTTACTTTCATTATTCATCGACCTTACCTCCGCATAAATAATCCCGGAGCGTCTGCCCGGAAGACATTCGGCTTGAAATCTGTTCCAAGAGCAGCATTACCAATTCAAACGAAAGCTGTCCGAAATCGTCAAGCTCGTTGACTTCGACCGTGCTTTGCAGCACATTCGCCACACCGTCAATCCCGTTCCGCGTTAATTTCAGTAAGTCCGCCGCCGTAGGACAGGGGAGCTGATTGGTGCTGCTCCATTTGCTATTGTTCATATTATTACCTCCTTGCGGCATAGCCGTTCGATTTTACTTCCGCGTTTTTGGCAGCGTTGAAAATCGACTGAAAAGTCACCTCGCCACGCTTTTCTACGATTTGCAGGGTTCGCTTGAAAGCACTAAAGTCACATATATCCCTCGGTCGGAACAATCGGATTTGCACCGATGAGCAACTCGCGCCCTGCCTGCGGCAGTGTTCCGATATAAAAACGCACCACAAATTGCTTTGTGGTGCGTTAAAAGTGATAATTATGTGATTCCCCTAAAAAAATCAAGAGCATTTGCAACTTTTTTATCCATATTTACCAAAGAATGCGTATAAATATTGCATGTGGTTGTAAGTTTACTGTGTCCCAGCCTAGCTGAAACTTCCTTAACGGAAGCCCCAGTACCTATTACTATAGAAGCATATGTATGTCGCAAAATATGTGGAGTAAATTTTATAAAATTATAATTTTCACAAAATTTTCTACACCATATTGTTAATGTATCAGGGTGGATATAGTTCCCATCCTTCTGACAGAACAACTTCCTGTCCTTTATTTCTTTTTCAGAAGTATGAAATTCTTCTTTATACCATTCCTTATAATCATTTATAATGTCGATTACCCATTGACTTATGTAAAAAGTCCTAAAGGAAGACGATGTTTTGGGGTCTTTCTGATATATACCAGACTTAGCAGTATACAGTATACTTCGTCGTACAGATAGCGTACCGCTTTGACAATCGAAGTCGCCAAATTGTAACCCTGCACATTCACCACGCCGTATCCCGGTCAAAGCCATAAGCAAAATTGCCGTTTTAACACGTTTGTCAACTTTACCCGTAATTAGGATATTAAGCAAATGCTTAAAGTCATCATATTGGAGAACCTCAACTTCATGTTGCATAACTTTGGGAGCTCTCATATGCATTCTATTGGCAGGGTTATACGGAATTAGTTCGTCACGAACAGCTTCTTGCATAATAACTGAAATGAGCCGGTAGTGATGTAATACTGTTTTTTCAGATAAACCTTTACCAGTCCTCAAATTAACCCCTTCATTAGTTAATTTACCAAGGAACTTTTTGATATGATAACTGGTGATTTCGCATATTGGAATGTGTCCAATTCCCATATTTATCCTTTCTAACAGGCTTTCATACCTTTCAAAAGTTCTGGTAGCCAAAAAAATTTTGTTTTCACTCATCCACAACCGAGCGTATTGAGAAAACGTAGAATTTCGGTTAACATAATCTTCAACGGGTATCTCCTTGGGGACGAAGTAAATGTTTGTGTTTGCCATAATAAAAACCTCCTAATTTTTTCTTTAAGTTAGTTATACCACTTTCTTAAAGAAATTTCAAGGTTTTACATTAGTCCCCAGATAATGACATTCTCATAACCCGAAGGTCGTAGGTTCAAATCCTGCT
>CAYZQU010000108.1:0-825 GCA_964480645.1 uncultured Ruminococcus sp.
AAAAGCACTTTGAGGGAAGAAAACGCCCCGACAAGCAGGGCGAAATCGACAAATATGCGGGCATTCTGTACTGCGGAGAATGCGGCTCGAGACTCTATCTTCACAGGACAAAAACAATGAAACCCGAATCGCTCAGATCGACAACACGATCCGCTGTCTGTATGAGGATAGAGTGGTCGTCATAATTACTCTGGAACGCTATGACATTCTCGCGGCAGGCTACGAAACCGAACAGCGTGAACTTCATGAAAAGCTTGCGTCACTTGAAAATCGGATGACTAAACTTGACCTTCAGGACAAGTACATCGGAGAATTTGTCGAAAGGGCTAAGGAGTATATCGAAATGCCAAAACTCACCGCCGAGCTGCTCCGAGTGTTTATTCGCAGAATAGAGGTGTTCGAAAAGCCCGAAAAATATTCGCGAACCTGTGGCAATACCATTATTATACATTACACTTTCGAATGCGATAAGGCGCTCACGTCGCAACTCGGAAAATCAGCATAACAGCACCAATCCCGCAAAGGTATTCCTTGCGGGTGGTACATGATTCTTAATTCTTCGTTAGCGATACCACGCTAATTCGGAGGGGATTAACTTTTAGTTATGTGTTTGCTATCCAAGTGGATGGAACGTAGGGATAAACCCACAACAACTTACTCAACAGGGAAAAGGCTTCTACCCAAAAACACACCATATTGAAACCGGGATTCCAAAGGGACGAAGTCCCCTGTTTGGACAACGCTTGCCGCGCCATAGGCGCGGAGCGTTGTTGCCAAACGGCGCATTTTTTTTGCGCTGCGCGCAAAAAACGTGCGCTTTGGCAG
>CAYZQU010000108.1:835-6466 GCA_964480645.1 uncultured Ruminococcus sp.
CGGGGGGGCGGTTTGTCCCAATCGGGTTTTTTTTGTTGGGGGTCCCCAAAAAATGGGGGGGCTTTGGCAGGGGGGTCTGGGGGGACGGAGTCCCCCAGCAGAGGAGCTGGTGGGACTTAAAACTGTTTGATGCCCTTAGCGGCGGCGCGGATTTCCATAATCCCCGATTCGGGATAGAAGAACTGTGTGCGCCCATAATCAAGACCGGTATCCTCGGCGAGGATAGGGATTCTGTTTGATAGAAGTATCCGTTTCACGGCGGCGACATTGCGCTCGCCAATGTTGAACTTGTCACTCGCGGTAGCAAACATTGTCGCTCCACCCGCGATTTTCGCCTTAAGACGTGCCTTTGACGCGCCGAGCTGCTCCATCTGATGGATAAGAAGTGGGATCGCGGTATCCGCAAACCGCATTGGTGTGGTTGCGCCGTTCACTCCCGAGGTGCTGTCCGGGAGCATAATGTGCGATAATCCACCGACCCCCGCCTGGCTGTCAACAAGGCAGATACCCACGCAAGAGCCAAGCGCGTAAGTTACCAACACATCAGGCACTCTGCAAACCTTCAAATCTCCGATACCAACTGTAAAATTAGCCATCAAATAACACCGAGCTTCTTCATCAAAATGTCAAGTGATTCCATTTCGGGAATCAGGATGATATTGCAGTCAATATCAGCCTTATTTACAATGAACCCATCGTCGATATACAGCACCTTATCGCCGACTTCGGAGAACTCAATCATTGGATAATTCATCATCGCGCCCATCATATCAACGGTCATCGAGGGCGGCTCCATTCGGACGTCAAATCCCGCCATACCGGCAAGCGCGCTCAGATACGCGCCGCCCATTATGTTGCCCATTTCCTTTACGGCGGAAAAGTCCGTTTCGTCCAGCTTCACCACATCAACATTATCCTTACCCATAAACGTTTTCACAACAAGTTGCGCGAATGCGTCCTCAAGCAAAAACATGATCATTCCTTTGATGTCGCCGCTGAATTTCACCATAATTCCGGTAATTACCTTTTCAGGTCCGCCGATTTCAGCAATTACCGATTGATAATCAAGCACGCGTATCTTCGGAACGTGCATCTGAATCGGCTTCGAGAGCATCGCCGACAGCGCGGACGCCGCGTGTCCCGAACCGATATTACCGATTTCCTGAAGGCAGTCGATTGCCACAGGAGACAACTCGTCATAATTTTTCAGCATAATTAACCCTCCCTTCGGGGGATAGCGTTTTTATCGTAAATTATTCGCAATTCTTGCAATTTCATCTGATGTTGTTACCACACGAGAGCTTATCTGATACGAACGCTGAGCCTCGATCAGCTTCACCATCATATCCGTCAGATCCACATTGGACGTAATAAGTGCGCCCTCTAGCTTTTCCATAGTGTAGATCCACCCGCCGTTGCCGTCGGGTTCGCGACAGGCAACCGCCTCTCCGCTGCGCTCCGTCTGCACATAACGGTTATTCGCGCCCGCTTCCAGTCCATACGGATTCGGGAATCTGAACACTCCCACCTCGCGCTTGACCTCCGCCCAATCGGGAACATTGGTGTATTCCTCCGCGCCCGCGACCTGAATGCGCTGATTGTTCGCGTCAAGGACATACTCGCCCTGATTGGTCGCGAGATACCACGCGCCATCATCACCCTGAGCCACATCAAACTTAGTATTTCGTGTGTAGCGGATTCCGTTTTCGCCCTCAACAGCGAAAAAACCGTCCGCATTATTCAGTGTTACATTACTGTATGAATCGGTATTCACGGTCTTTCCGATATTCGCGTTTGCCGTGGCATTACCATCATAGCGCGTTGTATCGTCCGTGTGTAGATTTTCGGGATTCGCGAGAGTAAACACTCCCACACGCTCCGCCGCAGCGTTCCAATCTACGCTGTTGAAATCCCCGATATGCTTGACATCGGCAAATGTCAACTCAATCGGATTGTTCTCCGCGTCAAGGATAAATTCGCTCTTTCCCGAGCCAAGATACCATTTTCCATTGCTTTCAATCATCGCAAATCTGCCGTCTGTTGTGTAATGCTCCGCACCTGACTTTTCGCGAACCGCGAAATATCCGTTAGCGGTGAGGGTCTGATTCTCAACATTAGCCGCCGCACCACTTACAGCCGTAATCTCGTTATCGGTCGTGGGAGTATAATCATAGCGTATTCTCTGCGCGTCCACATTATTCAACGTGAACGTGCCTATTCGCGCACTGATATCGTCCCAGTTGATTCCCGCGCGTACGGACTCCTTAGAAACCTCCTCAAACGGAATAACAATGCGCTCTTGGTCGTAATCCAGCACATACTCGCCGGAGCTTGAAATCAAGTACCAATCGCCCGAATCCGGATCTTGTGTCATTCCGAAACAGCCATCGCGAGTGTAGTTCACCTCACCGTATCTATCCTGAACTGCAAACCAACCCTCTCCGTTGATTGCCAAATCCTGAGGACGTCCGGTCTCAACAAAATGTGATTCCGCAAACATCAAATCGGTCTTCTGGATATATGTGCCGTGACCCGTCTGCCAGTCGGGTTCGGGAGAACGCTCCTTGACATACAGGCAATCCGCAAAGCTCGGACGAAGCGTCTGATAACCGTTGGTATTGACGTTGGCGATATTGTTTCCATAAATATCAATCGCTTGCCCCTGCGCAATCATCGCGGATTTTCCCGTGTGGAATGATATATTCATATCGTCTGCCCCCTAAAATTAAACCTTCTTGCACAAAGATGTCGCGCTTCTGTTCATACTATCGCAGATTTGCAGAATTTTACTGTTCGTTTCATACAAACGGTTAGAATTCATCATCATAGTAAGTTCATAGTTCCAATCAATGTTGGAACGCTCAAACGCGCCCTGAATGATGTCGTACCGAGTCCCCTCGGGAACTGCCCGCGCGTCCACAGAAGTGAACATATTCGCTCCGAATTTCGTCACATCGCCCTCGGGGTCTATGTAGCTGAGTAACAGACGGTCTACAACCTCGCCGTCCTGATAAATTGTTCCATCAACATCAATCACAAAGTCCTTGTTGCCGAGGTAAATCTCGCCGTTCTCGCCAAGGATACGCCCCGAATTGTTCAGACAGAGGTATCCCTCGCTGTCAAGCTCCCATTGACCGTTGCGTGTAAGCATTGTCTCGCCGTTGTAACCCGCGATATTGAAATACACATCGCCGTTTATCGCCACATCAAATGGACTTTCGGTGTACTCAAAGCTGCTCTGCTCAAGGTCGGTGTACGAAGTGTCCACAAACTGGTGCTTAAAAGTCCCGGAAAGCTCCTGACGGTGCTTCACGAGAATCATCTGCTCATCAAACGTGTTTGTTACCACCGTATCACGCTTGTATCCCGCCGTACTCGCGTTCGCAAGGTTATTGCCGATACAGTCAATCATACGCTGATTCATTATCATTCCGTTACACGCATAATAATATCCCCTATTCATGTGGACCTCCTGTTTCCGAAATACGGCTCCAGCTTTGCTTTCAGCAGCAGCATAGCCTTGGTATGAATCTGACATACGCGGCTTTCGGAAATACCGAGAGCCTTTGCTATGTCGGAATATTTCATTTCTTTATAATAGTAAAGCGTGATGACCTGACGCTCCCGCTCGCCCAGTTCTTCAATCGCTGAGGCAATCTCGCGTCGCGTTTCCTCGCGGAGAAGATTAATGTCGGTGGGAGTTTCCAAGGACGGCTCATTAATATTGTCCTCATAAAGCAGTTCCTCAAATGAGAGCGTCATCATTCCCGAACACTCCGCCATCTGCCGCAGCAGCTTATCCTCATCTGTTTTCATATACTCGGCAAGCTCGGCAGTGGTAGGCGCTCTCCCATTTAGATTATACAACATTTGATTGGCTTTGTCAAGTGTCTGCGCGAATTTTCTCACATTTCGCGGAACCCAATCCTGCTTTCGGATATAGTCGATAATCGCGCCGCGGATTTTCAATAACGCGTATGTCTCAAATTTCGCGCCCTTTGAGTCATCATAAGTTTCAATCGCGTCCATCAGCGAGATTACGCCCTCGTTTATCACGTCCTCCACCTCTCCGTACTTAATGTACATATTCCGCATGGAAAGTGCGCACGAGCGAACCAGTCCCATCGACTGCATAACGATTTCGTTTCGGAGCGCGATGTCGCGCGATTGCTTGTATGCGGCAATCCGCTCGGTAATGGGAATTTTCTCATCAGCCATCAGCGACACCTCCCGAAATTTTTATATCTTCTCGATTATCCCTATCCCGCCATCGTATTGACATTAAGACTGATATTTCCTATCGCCTGAATCTGTGCGGAAGCGTCAATCTCGCTGTAAGACAGCACGGTTATATTGGAAATAAACTGTTCGGTGAGCTTCTTGAAGTAGATTCTCACCACAGGTGAGGTCAGAATTATTACAGTCGGTATAACATCCTTAATTTTATCTATTTCGTTATTTGTTGCCGCAACTATGCTCTGGATTACATCAGGCGGCATTGCGAGGTAACTGCCTTGGTCGTTTTTCTTGACGGAGCTTACTATCATATCCTCAATCTGCGTATCCAGTGTGATTACGCGCAAAGAATTCGCTTCGGCAAAGCGATGTGTGATAGTACGTTTCAGTGACTGCCGCACATATTCCGTCGCAATGTCAATGTCTTTGAGAACGTTGGTATGGTCGCCAAGCGTCTCAAGAATAGTCTCCAAATCACGAATCGGAATCCCCTCTTTAAGCAGATTCGCCAATACTTTCTGTAAATATCCCACGGATATAACTTTCGGTATAAGGTCATCCACGACAATCGGGTTGCTCTTCTTGACATTTTCCACCATTGTGTTAACATCCTGACGGGAGAGCATCTCGTGCGCGTAACGTTTCATAATCTCGGACCAGTGCGTAATCATCACGGAAACGGGGTCGATAAGCGTGTATCCCGCAACGTCCGCCATAATCTTCTTATCCTCGGAGATCCACTTCGCGGGCAGTCCGAACGCGGGTTCAACCGTGTCGATTCCCTCAATCGGCGTAGTAACGTCGCCGCTGTCCAGCGCGAGATAATGGTCCACCAGAATCTCGCCGCGCGCGACTTCCTCGCCCTTGATCTTTATGATGTATGTATTGGGGTTAATTTCGGGATTATCCGTCATTCTCACAGAAGGGATAACCATACCCATATCCATCGCAAACTGCTTTCGGAAGATTACAACGCGGTCTATAAAGTTTCCACCGCTCTTTTCATCAACCAGTCTCAACAACGAATAACCGAACTCCATCTCTATCGGCTCGACATTCAACAGCTTGAAAACGTTGTCAATATCGCGGGAGTAATCGTTGTCCGTCTTGGGCTTATCAAGCTCCGCCTGCTCCGCTTTCGCGCGCTGAGCAAGCTCCAGCTCCGTCATCTTCTTCTTGTTGCGATCCAACAAAATTGCTCCCGCAATCAGCAATACGCCCAACAACAGCATTACAATCTTCGGGAATCCGGGAATGAACATCATTACAATAACCACGATTCCCGCAATCAGCATTACAAACGGCTGAGCGGTAAACTGACTCTTGAGGTCGTGCATAAGGCTGTCGTCGCTTGCCGCGCGGGTAACGATCATACCCGTAGCCACGGAAATCAAC
>CAYZQU010000109.1:0-6462 GCA_964480645.1 uncultured Ruminococcus sp.
CTCTTTATATTATACCACTTATTTCCCTTTTTTGCAAGATTAAATCAGTGTTTCCATAACACTTTCGCTTTTCGCACACGGCTATGCAAGTATTATCGCGAACAACGGTCTGGAGTATGATGAAAAGGTTGTCATCGCTCACTTGGAGCGCGCGTACACCGGAGCGGTTTTAGCCGCGAAACAGTCTGATGAATGACGAGAAATTCCGAATCGCAATTCGGAGTGTGTTCAAATTCAAAACGCGCCCTGTGCGCTATAATTAAAATCAGTGTGTGAAAAACGCAGGCAAATCCCATTAATGATTATATCGGTATTCAAAACCTCGCGAACGCGGTATTTAACGCCGCACTCGCGGTGATTCTGTTTGTGTGGATTCGCAAAAACGGACTGCTTGAAAAGTATAAGTTTCGTAAATCAGATGTTCCCGCGCGGAGATTTCTGTTCTATATTCCGCTTTTGATACTTATTTCGCACAACCTCTGGAACGGCATTGGAATTAACTTTCCGCTTGCCGAAGGAATCTTATATGTTCTCTATATGGCTTGTGTTGGGTTTGTGGAGGAGGTGCTGTTCCGCGGTCTGCTGTTTGAGGCAATTGCGCGAAATAATCCAAGAAGCGCGGTTATAATTACAAGCGTCACATTCGGCGCGGGGCATATAATTAACTTATTTAACAGCAGCGGCGCGGAGTTGATTCCGAATATATGTCAGGTGGTAGGAGCAATCGCCATCGGATTTATGTTCGCGTTGATTTACTATCGCGGCGGCAGTATAATCCCGTGCATAATCACACACTCCGCGATTGATATGGTGAGCGTGTTTGGCAATGAGGCGGGATTCCATACCGCCGATGGAGCATTGGATGTTCCCAAACGTGTTCTTTTCAGTCTGTCGCGTCTGGTAATTGTCGTGATTTACACGCTGATTCTCAATAAAACTCTGCCGAAAGAGAATTCATCGAAAATTCGTGTTGACAAATCCAAGTGAATATGATATAATTATAATTAACATAATGCACATTAGGAGGATTTACAATGAATAGTCGGTTTTTTGAGGACAAGTCTGTATTCAGACGCTTGGTCAAGTATGTTACGGAATCCTTCGAGCAGGAATTTTATAATGACCGTGAGGGCGCGGAAAAATCATTGCGGGAACGAATCGAGGGCGCAAAAAACGACGACCCCGAAAATTGCCTTGTTTTGGGGCTGATGTTGATTGAGATAGGCGAGTACGGATACGCGCTCACTCTCCTCCGCGTGGCAGCGGACGGCGGAATGGTCGACGCGCAGACGGTTCTCGGAAAAGTGCTTACGGGTGATGAGGCGGAAAAGTACACTCGTATGGCGGCGGATAAAGGTTATGAGCAAGCGTGGTATAATCTCGGCTCTTTGCTTGAGTATCACGGCAAATATAAGGATTCCGCGGAATATTACCGTCTCGCGGCGGAAATGGGTGATTCCCGCGCACAGACCCGCCTTCCGTTCGTGCTGAGAAATTGCGCCGTAGAACTCCAAAACGCGGGCAATCTCGAGAAAGCCGCGGAATACTACCGTATGGCGGCAGACGCGGGCGATTCCCACGCGCAGACGGACCTCGACGAGCTGCTTGGAAACAATAATTCCGAGAGAGTGAAGAAATTCCGCGCGGCGGCTGACAGCGGCGACGCAGACGCACAATATGAGATCGGCGTTCAGCTTGAAAGCGAGGGCAATCCCGAGGAAGCTGAAAAATACCTCCGAATGGCGGCGGAACAGGGGCATATCCGCGCACAGTATGAGTTGGGTGAGTTGCTTTGGGACAACGATGAATCAAAGGAAGCCGAAAAATACCTCCGAATGGCGGCTGAACAAGGGGACTCGGACGCACAGTACGAACTCGGAAATTTGCTTGAGGATTCGGGCAAAATCGAAGAAGCCGAAAAATACCTCCGAATGGCGGCTGAACAAGGAAATTACCACGCACAGTACTGCTTGGGAGAAATGTTCCGAAAAGCCGGAAACTTTGAGGAAGCTGAGAAATATTATCTTATGGCGGGTAATTCCGGTTCAATAATTGCTCTCGGCACTATGTATGAGGAGCTGGGCGACGCGGACAAGGCAGAAACGTATTACCTCAAGGAGGCGGAGCGGAACAACGCCGATGCGCAGTATCATCTTGCCAAGCTATATGAAAAGCAGGGCAAGTCGGACGAAGCCAAAAAATACTATTATTCGGCAGCTAAGTTTGGCAGCGATGACGCTGAAGATGCTCTCAAAAGGCTGACCGCCAATGAATCCGATAATACGCTTTCGGCACTTTTTGAGGACGAGGACGAGCTTGAACGCGTTATTAACACTATTGTAATTAAAATGCCCGATTTGGTGAAAAAAGTCGGCGATATAAGGTCTTACATAAATCGTCTTTATGATGACGCGAACGCGGGCAGCGCGGATGCTCGGTGCGATTTGAGCTATATGCTTATGTGCGTCGATTCTGATCGGTATTTTGAAGCTACGGAGGGATTGCTGCTTGCAGCGGCGGAGCAAGGCGCGGCAAAAGCACAGTATGTTCTCGGCTATATGTACGATTCTTGGGGAAAGACAGGAAGAGCGCAAAAATATTACCGTCTGGCTGAGGAACAAAATAGCGCGGACGCGCAGGCGGCGTTCGCGGCTCTGCTTGAGAAAATGAAAATGAAAATGAACGAATACGAGTTGGCAGAGCAATATCGCCGTCTCACGGCAAAGCAAGGTCATTCGGATACTCGGCAAAATCCGGAACACGCGGACAGTGCCGAAAATCAAGTCTCGTCGGAACAGGTCGATTACGACGCGCTGGCGGAGCGCGGCACAGAGCTTTTAAACACGGGAAACTTTGACGAAGCTGAAAAATGTCTCCGACCCGCGGCTGAACATGGCAATCCCCAAGGGGTGTTTATGTACGGGTATTTGTGTATGGTTCGCGGGAATTTTGACAGTGCGAGAAAATATCTGAATCTCGCGGCGGAAAAAGGCAATATCGCGGCGCAAAATATTCTTAAAAATCTGCCTTAATAATAATGAGGTGATTCGGGCAAAATTGATGAAGCTGAAAAATATTATCGTTTATCGGCAGAACAGGGAAACGGTAACGCACAGTACAATCTCGCCTGCTTGTTGAAAGAAACTGGCAGAGAAAAGGAATCTAAGAAGTACTACAAGTTGGCAGCAAAACAAGGCATTACCGGCGATTGACAGAGTATTTTATTTGGGGAGAAGGGAAGGTCATAATATGATTAATTCGTTTTTTAACACCAACGATGATTGGAATAGGTTCATTACCGAGGTTATGAAATTTAGACGCGCGCGAAGCTACAACTCGACTGTCGAGAGTACGGAAAACCATATCCATGAGCTGCTCGACGGCATTGAAAAGGGCGATTACGCCGCGAAGGACGAGCTTGGAAATCTGCTTTCGGATTCGGGAGATGAGCTTTGTAAGATGGCTGCCGACAACGGGCTTTCCACGGCTATGTTCTATTACGCCGTCAACATGGATATGGACGGTGATAAGTCGGAATCCGAGAAATACTACCGTATGGCGGCTGAACAGGGCGAACAAAGGGCGATGTATAATCTTGCCAGAAATTATGAACACTCGGAGCGATTGGACGAAGCCGAGAAATACTATCGTATAGCGGCGGACGCGGGTTTTGACTTGGCTCGGGAGAATCTCGGAAAATTACTCCTGAAAGCGGGTAAAGAGGAAGAGGGCGTAAAGCTTCTGGAAATGTTGGGCGAGTCATTTACGCTGGCGCGTTATTTTGAGAAAAAAGGCGATAATGAACAAGCCGAAAAATACTACCGAATCTCGTTAAAGGACAATGACAATGACGCGGGAGTTATGCGCGTTTTGGGGGATTTCCTGATGAATTGCGGCAGAGAGGACGAGGGTCTGGAATATCTGCTCAATTCCGCAAATCAAGACAACGATGATGCTCAATGTCGGCTTGCGGAGTATTATCGGGATAAGGGTGACCTTGACGAAGCGGAAAGGTTTCTCCGTATGGCGGCTGAACAGGGCAATAAGACGGCGAAAAAGGAGTTGAAATCTCTCCTTAAGAAAAAGGAAAAAGCGAACGCGGACGGTTCGGGAAAATCCCCCGAATCGGGCAAAAAATCCGCCAAAAAAGTCTAATTTCGATTTTGAGGAAATGAGAAGACCGGAATTCTTTATAACAAAGGAAAGAAGTTCTTGAAGTTGGCGGCAACCTGTTGCGGAGCAAAGTAAGGCATTACCGACGATTGATGGAGTAAATTCTATGGAAAGTTTGATTTTGACGGAAAAAGAGCTGACGGAAAAGGCGAACGGCGGCGATATAAAAGCACAGAACGACCTCGGGGTATTTCTTGAAGATTCGGGCAGAACCGATGAAGCGGAGAAATACTACCGATTAGCCGCGGATAAGGGCAATATGTCCGCGCAGTATAATCTCGGAGTTTTGCTGTTCCATTCGGGAAGAATCGAGGAATCCGAGAGGTATTTTCGGCAAGCGGCAACCAAAGGCAATCCCAAAGTGCAGTTTAATTTTGCCGTGGTGCTTGAAAGTCTGGGTAAGGATGACGAAGCGGAGAAATATTACAGAATGTCCGCAGAACAGGGACTTCCCCAAGCGCAAAACAATCTGGGATGTCTGCTTGATCATTCCGGCAGAACGGAAGAAGCGGAGAAATATTACCGAATGTCTGCAGAACAGGGTAACGCTCAGGCGCAGTTCAACCTTGCGGTTTTGCTGTACAACACGGATAAGGTCAACGAGGCGGTAAAGTATTTCCGTATGGCGGCTGATAACGGACACGGCGAAGCCCAGTTCAATCTCGCTATGTTGCTTGAGAACAGCTATCCCGAATTGGCAGCGATGTATTACAAAATGGCGGCGGAACAAGGAATTACCGGAGAATAAGGAGAAAATAATGTACAAAAATTACATTTTCGACCTTTACGGCACATTGGTTGACATTCGCACCAACGAAAACAAGGCGTATTTATGGGAAAAAATGGCTGAGGTTTTCGGCTGTTACGGTGCGCAATACGACAAAAACGAGCTTAAAAGAGCGTATTTTACCTACTGCCGCGAGTTGGAATCCACAGCGCGCGCGGAAAACGAGTTTGCCGAGATAGACTTGGATCTGGTGTTCAGAAGACTGTTTTCGGATAAGGACGTTGATATTGACGATTCCACATTGAACGCTGTCGAGATGTTTATGCGCGTGCTTTCCACAAAGTTTATCCGTCTGTATGACGGCGTGGAGGATTTCCTCAGGGCACTAAAGCGAAAGAAAAAGCGCGTATATCTGCTCTCCAACGCGCAGAGAGGATTCACGCGCCCCGAATTGAAGCTTCTCGGGATAGAAAAGTACTTCACCGGAATTTTTATATCCTCCGAAAAGGGCGTGAAAAAGCCCTCGCCCGAGTTCTTCAGCGGTCTTATGGAGCGGTATCTCATTAATCCCAAGGAGAGCATTATGATTGGAAATGACCCATCCAGCGACATCGCCGGCGCAAAATCCGTGGGTATGGATTCGCTTTATATCCACACCGAAATCTCTCCTGAGTGTCCCGAACCGCCGTCTGACGCAACTTTCACGGTGATGGACGGCGACTTCCGCAAAATCAAACTACTGATATTGAAGTGAATTCCCGCTTGCTGGGGACTCCGTCCCCCAGCCCCCTGCCAAAGGGACTTCGTCCCTTTGGAATCCCGCCGTTGATGCGTATGCGTTCTATATCGGCTTCATACTAATTCTCAATTAGTATGAAGCGAGTTGTACGTTTCATCGTCAACCGGTTCAAGCCACTCATTTGAAGTCTCCTCGCCGGGTACTTCCACCGAGATATGCGAAAACCAACTATCGGATTTCGCGCCGTGCCAGTGCTTCACTTCGGGCGGAATCGTGATAACCATACCCGGCTCAAGACTTACGGGCGGCTTGCCCTCCTCCTGATACCAACCGCTGCCGGCGGTGCAGATAAGAAGCTGTCCGCCTCCCGATTTGGCGTGATGGATATGCCAGTTGTTGCGGCAACCCGGCTCAAATGTGACGTTCGCGAGGAACACTCCGCATTTCGGGTCGGTAAGCGGATTCAGCCACGAATTTCCCGAAAAGAACTTCGCAAACGCCGTATTGTCCGCGCCAAGACCGAACACATTTTCCTTGTTGAATTCTTCCTTGTCTGTGATTTTCATAATATATTCTCCTTATCTTAAATAGCAAATCCGAAAACGCGCACCGTTTCACGGTGCGCCGCAACGCTTGCATTTTGGATTTGCATTTATCACATAACTTTTTCATTTGATTTGGGATTTATAGTCCTTACCCCATTTTTCGAGAGCGTCCATAATCGGCTTCATAGATTCCCCGAGCGGCGAGAGTGAATATTCCACCCGCGGCGGAACTTCGGGATATACCGTGCGGATTACGATTCCGTCCTCCTCCATACCGC
>CAYZQU010000110.1:0-6394 GCA_964480645.1 uncultured Ruminococcus sp.
TAAAAAACACCGCGCAGACGGCTCTGCACGGTGTTTTGAGGGTAATCGTTTCCGGAAACGTTTACGCTTTTACTTCCAGATTTTTAAGCAGCTTCGACATAACATTTTTGTTGAACAGAATCACCGCGCCAATCGTGGTGAGAATCATCTCGGGGAGCATATAGAATCCGTTGTACGCTATGCTGTATAGCCAAGGGTTGGAAATTTCCAGTCCCTCCCAAAGCTTCCCCGCCGTAGCGAACACTACCGCGCCGCTGATGACGTGGGATATGTAGCGTATTAAAATCACGGAAACAGTGCCTGCAATCCAACCTTTAACGCCCTTCTTGCGGAAAATTCCCGCCATACCGATTACAGTGAACGCTATGATGTAGTCCAGGAATATGCACGCAACCAGATTTGCGGGTGAAAGCCCCCACGTAAACAGTCCGCTTCCGACAATGCCCTGTCCGAGCTGCGTCAGCGCGTACACGAATGAACACATCAGTCCGCTTACAACGCCGTGGCGTATACTGTACACCACAATTGGCAGCATTGACAAAAACGTAACCGAACCGCCCCACGGCAGTTCAAACAGCTTAACAAAGCTCAGCCCGAATGCCAGCGCGACCATTACCGCGCCCTCAACCAACTTGAGGATTTTTTCCCTATTGCTTGTTTTTTCCATAAAAATATCTCCTTTTCGCCCGCCGATGAATAAAACAAAGGCGGAAATTTTACTTACCGCCTTTTGGATTTCTTGATTGTCAGTCAACGAGCGAAAAGAACGCAGTCACGCGTAAACATTCGCCACGAAGCTTCAACTTCCCTACGTCGGCATTATCCGAATCAGGTCCAAACCTTGCGGTTTCGGGGCACACTCCGCCTTGGAGAAATACCCGCGTTTCGGGGTCGAAGCCGAACTTCCTCTCAGCCTTTTACAGCTCCCCCGTATCACGTTCTAATTATATCACCTTTTTTTCGATTTGTCAAGTGCTTTTAAAAATTTTTTCAGAAGAAACACCTGTTTTAAATATCTCCCCACCTGTGGTGGGGAGATATTTATATGGAAGTTTCGGGATACGTTATTCAATAATAAGCTTAACATATTCGCCGACTTGCTTGTTATACACGTGTTTCCCGATTACAGAGCGCAGATTCTGAACGTCCTCAAACTCGGGAGCGGCGAATTCCAGATAGCAAATCTGCGAATCCTCGGTGTTCAGGTCGGAATAGAAATCCGACACATAGACCAAAAACTCATCAAGAATATCCTCAAGCGGATATTGCGAGATATTATCGGCAGAGTCGCCCTCATCAAGCTCCGGTTCCTGAACAAACATCAGCGAGGTGACGAAAATCCTTTCTCCGTCATCGTCTTCATCTATTGTCTCATAGATGTTGTCCTCAATAAGTTTGTAATCTTCGCCGTTGTATTTCGGCGAGTTGTAATTTTTGATTTCTTTCATAGCGTACTCCTTTTTCCAAATCGGCTCTGAATTGCGTTAAATCGGGGAAATCCTTTGACAGTACCTTCATATTTCTCAAGAACACATCGTAAATATCGTTTTTGGCGTTCACGAAATATTGCGTGAGAGTTTCCAACAGTGCGAGACAATCCTCGCGGCGGTACTGTGACTGCGAAATCAGCGCGACGGAGTAGTAATATCCGATAGTGTCAAAGCCGAGGTCGTCGCGAGGGTCGTCGCTGTCAGGCGGATAGTACTCATCAAGCGCGTCCAGAACCGCGTCAATCAGCTCGTGGTCATCAGTGAATTTTCTCATTCTTTTGTAATCCGCGGGGGAGACCGGCGCGTGTGTGTAGCTCGTCAGCGTCATACAGAATTTCCATACTCTTTCGCGAACCTCGTCGGTCATATCAGCTGCGTAAATAAGCTGCGTCATATCCCGAAGCATGGCGTTGTGTGTCTGGTCGGAAATAAAGTTATTTCGGTCCGCGCGGTATGCTTTCCTGTATTCCAGAATATCAGTGAATGTAGGTGCTTTTACCATTTTATGTCCTCCTGTTTTACCTCAGATTTTCCAATTGCTTATATATGTAATCAAATTTCCCCGAACTAAAGATGTTCGCTTTGAACGGAGAATAGGCGATATTTATTACCGTCTGCTCATACCACCAATGCCCCATATCACAGTCGGAGAACCGCGCATTGTAAGCGATTTGCCCGGATTCGCCATCGGCAAGCGTGAAAGCGGTTTCGTTCAGAACGTCCTTTCCATATAGCGGGGAATCGGGATTATTGAAATCCTTGTTGTGACCGTGCCTGTGCGGAACACCGTTATGGTTCTGCGGATTCATTGAGAAATCCACTTGGATTTTTCCGTTATCGAGTACAGTAAATTCCACGTTTTTCACGCGTAAATCGGAGATTTTCACGTGCGGTAATTCGGGTTTTATTCTCGGAGGAGGGAATCCCAAAGCCTCATTGAATTCCGCGAGCGTCAGAAATTTTCCCTCCTGTTGATATAAACGCCGTTCATCGAGAAGGCATTCGTCCTCCTTATTGGGAATCTGCTCAATCGGGAACGTCCACTTGAATTTGTTCCTCACCTCGGCGGGAAACCCGCCGCGTTCGGGCTTAAACCAAGTCAGCGTTGTTGTTTGAATTATAAGCATTTTAATTACAATCCTCCTTTAACTGTTCCACAAATCATCGTCCAACTCTATTTCTATTTCATCTAAGTCAATGCCGTGACTCTCGCGTTTTTCAAAGCTGAGTATAAACTCGTTAAAGGAATTTGCCGCTAAATACTCGTCTTTATTTTCGTCCTCGTGATATATGAAATAGATTTTTCCGTTCATATTTCCTTGTATGCCCATACATATTGTGTCACCCGCAGTTTCTCCGATTGGTAGTAGCTTTGTTCCGTATTTTTTGATGAATTGTTCCGCGTTTGATATAAAATTCCCGACGTATAGAAAATCTATGTTTTCAAAGCCGCTCTCGGGAGTCAGGTCTGATTTTTCAACCATCAGGAATTTATAATCATCGTTAACATATACCTCGGGGAAATTCATCAGGAAGTCCTTATATTCCTTGGGTAATTGGATTCCGTGCGCTGATTCAAAATCGGATATTTCGGCTTCGGACAGTCTTTTATTGTCAATAACCGTCTTCATATCAAGAATCTCGTTTAGTTTTTGCTTTACCTTTTTATTCATTTATTTGTTCCTCAATTCAAGATTACGGAGAGATACTCGCTGTCAACGAAATCTCCCCAGCCGTTTTTCTGATCCGATGTCATATCCGTGACATTATCAACGGACGGCGGCTCAATTCCATTAGATTCGAGGATTTCCCGCATTTTCTCGATTATTACAAGCGTCGGAGCGTCCGCGTCGGGGAAATTCGCGCCCTCACAGACGTTCGCGAAATACACGGGCAGACGCAGCACGCGGTTGATTTCGTCCTCGGAATTTCCGTCCGTGATTCCGTTGAACAATTGAACAAGCTCCGCGTAATCCTCACGAGAGAGCATATCGTCAAACGCAAGTTGGTTTGTTTCCTCGTAATTGTCGTACTCCAATAAAAATTCGGGAACAACCGGCGCGTAAATATCGCAGCCATCGTTCCAATAGCGGTTTGTCCATTGCCAGCACCTTTGCGCAACGGCAGTCCAGTCGCGCTCTGGATAAAGCGTTATCAGATACCGTTCTATGCACATAAACAGATAGCAAAGTCTGCCCGTGAGCGAAATTGATCTGAAGTCCATAATATTTACCTCCCAGACATTAAGAGTTTCGGTTAATAATTCCGGATTATTATAACCAAATGCAATCTAACTAAGCCACTTTCGGCAATAATTATATACATCATCAATCATTACTTTATCTGTAAAAATCTCTAAATATACCATTTTATCTTCTTGGATACCGAAAACAATAAATAAATCCGGATCTATCAAATAGTTATATCTGGTCATGTTTTCATATACATGGTCAAACGAATCGGCTTCACCATAGATTTTTTTGATCTTTGATAAACTATCACCAAACTTGACATCAATATCCACATGTTCTAAAATGGAATTCGCAAGCGATATTAAATTATCATCTTCAATTTCATTAAATGATAAAACTATTGTATTTGATAAATCAGATTGTTTTCTGAAAAAGATAATCCGATATCCAAAAAGTTCTGCTACCCCTTTAACATCCGCATATTCAAACTCTCTTTCTTCAATTTCATAATCCGGCAAAATATCTTTCAGCCGTAGCTTTCCTATATTCAAACTATACCACTCCCATACCGGTTTTATTTTGCGCGCCGCATATATTCCGCTTTCACAACGTCAATAGTTTTGCCGCCGATACCGAAATTTTTATCGGGAAGCTCCTTGATTGTCACAGCGAAAAATTCCTCGGGAACTCTCATGATTTCCGAAGAAACTTCCGTAAGCCGCTTTATCAGCAGCTCTTTCTGTTCGTCTGAGAGCGCGCCGCTCTCAACCGTAATATAAGGCATTATATCTCCTCCCCGATTCCGTCCAACAGCGCGCACATACGCGCGTACTCACGCTCATTGTTCGCGGCGTAATTCATTTGAATATCATCATTGCCGTCCTGTTCCATAAGTGCCAATCGTCCACCAGCCCGGCTCGGGTCACCGGTTTCACCGAATACAGTGACTTTCCAATCGTACAGCCATTTATCAAACTCCCCCAATTTCGGGAACATTTTCTTCACCTTTTCACATTCCTTGGGAGTAATCCAAAAGAAATCTTCGGGATTATATTCAAAACATATACTCGCCTGATAATCGAACATAGCGCAAAGAAAATCCGAAACGCGCGGAGAACTTAATTGCCACTCGCCGTTATCGGTGGTTGTGTAGACGGGCGGGTCCGGAATCCCAATGTCGGACTTTTTCACCGCCGCTTGGCAAACGCCCTGATTCTCATCAAAAAACACAATATAATCGGGATTCAGCAGGGCAGGGTAGCGGTTCGGAAGAATAAGCTCGTCCTGCAAACCGTGCAGCTCGGGGGATTTCCCGCAATATAGGTAAAATCGCTCCAACTCAAGCGGAAGACCCCCGACTTCGCTCTTTGCTTTTTCTACTTCCTCGTTGGAGTATCCCACGGGATTCTTAACCCCAAAAAGCTCTAAAATTTCGTTATACTTGTCCATTAAAATCCCTCCTCTAAGGATTCCAAATCCGCGTAACATTCGCCCCAGCCCCGTTTTCCGAGAGCCGCCCACACAAGCCCGTCCTCGTCCTTGATCTCGCCGATATAGCTGCCGTAATAGATGAACATTCTCGCGGGAATATCATCGTTAAAGTGATTGGGCAGCTTTATCTCCGAGAGTATTTCACAGTTGTGTTTTTTGAGGAAATCCAATTCCTTTTCGGAATATTCCGTGCTAAATTTAATCTTCATTGTTTTCTCCCAACGCACGTCTTAAATCCTTGATATACCGAGCCTGTTGTTTTTTGAGGAACGTCTTGAGAAGCGGCTTCATAAAGAACTTTTTAGCGGTGACATTCTCGGTAAATTCAATATTTGTCGTATTACCGTTTGGAATAAATACACCCGTCCAGTGTCCGGATATTTTCGCGTTTTCCAAATCGAATTCCCAGCGGCTGAACCGTTCATTTGCGGTAACTGTAAAATCAGTGGAAAAGCCGTCTGTGGTATATTCGGTAAACGTGTTTTTTCCCGTAATTTCAATCCTGCTTAAATCGCTTCGCCACGCATAATTTTCAAGGTCGGTAACGATTTTCCATACATTTTCAATATCGCAGTGAAAAGTGGCTTTTACTGTTGATATCGCCATAATTCTGTCCTTCCAATATCAATCTATATTATGATAACGCCCCCGCCAAAGCGAGGGCACTTCATAAATATTATACATTTTGAGTAGGCTTTTCTGGTTCGGGAGAAACAGTGGGCTTAGAGTCGTTCAGACCGCTTGCAATCGCTTTTCCTTGAACAAAGGAGTTGACCATTTGTTTGAGGTCGATTCCCAGACCGTCCAGAAGCCCCGAGGAAGCCTGAGTAGTTGCCTCGGTAATGTCCTTGACAAGCTTTGCGGTGTTTCCGTCGCCGTACATTGTGATTTTGTCGATATTCTCAAGCGGCTTCGCGATCGCTTCCGCAATGGCGGGCATCTGCTCGAAATACAACTGCAATACCGCCGCTACCTCCATCTTTTTCATAGCCTCCGCTTTCTTGTCGAGACCCTCAGCTTCTGCCAGAGCCTTTGCGCGAACAGCCTCCGCCTCGGCAAGACCCTTAGCGCGGATACCCTCCGCGTTCTGTTCCGCCGCGAAACGAGCGGCTTCGGCGCGGGCTTTCTCAGCGGCAGCCTCGTTCTGCGCCGTCACGAGAATTGCCGCCGCTTCGTTTATCTTGATTTCCAGTTCCGACTCGGACATACGAATATCCTCAT
>CAYZQU010000111.1:0-6356 GCA_964480645.1 uncultured Ruminococcus sp.
GTCTGAACCTCGTAATATCCCTCGGCGCAAAGCAGTTTCTTCGCGGCAAGCTCCTTGCTCTGGAGGAATGTCAGTCCGCCGTTTGTGACTTTCGCGCTGTCAAGGAATCTCGGAATTACATGAGAATATCCGTACTCGCGGATTACTTCCTCGGCGATGTCCTGATAATTTTCAACGTCAGTTCTCCAACGCGGAACTGTTACTGTAAGCGTTTCGCCGTTTTCCGCCACTCCAAACTGCAATGATTTCAGGATCTTCACGATTTCCGACTGCGGAACTTCGATTCCCAGTACGGAATTTACCTTGGAAACCGTCACATCAAACACAGTGTTTCCCTTGTCCTCGCCGGCAGAAACGTCAAAGTGCGAATTACCGATTTTGGCGATTTCAAGTGTCTGAACGAGATTCAGCGCGCGCGCCATTCCGCACTCTACGCCGTATTCGTCAACTCCCTTTTCAAACTGCGCCGCCGCGTCGGTATGAAGTCCCAGTGCGCGTGAGGTTTTACGCACATTGTCGCGGCGGAATTTCGCGGCTTCAAGCAAAATCTCGGAGGTCGTCCGCTCGATTTCGGAATTAAGTCCGCCCATTATTCCCGCCAGTCCGACTCCCTTGGATTTGTCGCAAATCAAGAGATTTTCGCGGGTCAGAACACGTTCCTTTTCGTCCAGTGTAGTGATTTTCTCGCCGTCATTGGCGCGGCGGACGATTATCGACTTGCCCTCAAGCGTATCCAAATCATACGCGTGCATAGGCTGTCCGATTTCCAAAAGCACATAATTCGTCACGTCAACAATCGCGTCAATCGCGGCGAATCCGCATACGGAAAGCCGGCGTTTCATCCACTGCGGACTTTCAAAATGCTGTACATCATAGATATAATGCCCCAGATAACGCGGGCATAAATCAAGCGCGTCCACCGTCACGGAGATTTCCTCTTTCTTGACTTCGGTACATTCGTACTCGTAACTCGGCTCGCGGAGCGGCTTATTCAGGAACGCCGCAACCTCCCGCGCGATTCCGAGAACGCTCTGACAATCGGGACGGTTAGCGGTTATCGAAATATCAAGCAGATAATCGTCCAATTCCAATGTTTTCTTAATATCCTCGCCGACTTTCGCGTCATCGGGGAGAATCAATATTCCGTGGACGTCCGCGCCCTTTTGCCAATTCTCATCAACGCCGAGTTCGCCGCCGCTGCACAACATTCCGTAACTCATCATTTCCGCCATTTTGCGCGGCTGAATCTCAATTCCGCCGGGAAGCTTCGCGCCGACTACCGCCGCAGGAACTTTCGCGCCCTTGAACACATTGTCCGCGCCCGTCAAAATCACGTTATCCGCGCCGAAAGAGCCGCAATCCACATGACAGATATACAAATGCGTACCCTCGTACTTTTCTATGGACTTAACTTCTCCGACAACCACCTTTTCAATATCCTGTCCGAGATAAGTAATCTCTTCGACCTCGAATCCCGAGCCGAACAGCTTATCCACAAGCTCTGAGGGCTTGCACTCGATATCCACATAGTCCTTAATCCAACTAAATAAAATCTTCATATTTTCTCCTTATCTTAAAAGCAAATCCAAAACCGTGCAGATGAGCTTTGCTCATCTGCACTCGCCTGAGCGTCACGGCACACCGCTGCGCGTTGTGCCGCGCCTCTCGCGTTTTGGATTTGCACCGGTCTCCCACACGTGCTTGTAAATTATGCCTTAAGCTTATCTTAATAGCAAATCCCGCACCGCACGGACGAGCTTTGCTCGTCCGTGCTAGCCTCGCCGCGAAAGCTCCGCTACGCTGCGCTTTATCGGCGGCTTGCGGAATTTGCCTGCGTTGTTATTGCGTTGCCGGGAATTACGCCTTGAACTGCTCCAAAAAATCAATATCGTTCGCGAAGAACATTCCCATATTCGTGATTCCATATTTCAGCATTGTTATTCTCTCTATGCCGATTCCGAACGCCAGACCCGAATATATCTCAGAATCGATCCCGCAATTCTCCAAAACTTTCTTATTGACCACGCCGCCGCCGAGAACCTCTATCCAACCCGTGCCCTTGCACAGCGAACAGCCCTTGCCGCCGCACTCAAAGCACGACACATCGACTTCCACGGACGGCTCTGTGAACGGGAAATATGACGGACGCAGACGGGTTTTGGTTCCATCGCCGAAAATCTGCTGTACAAATCTGTCAAGCATTCCCTGCAAATCACACAAGTTGATTCCCTTATCCACGACCAGACCCTCCATCTGCATAAACATCGGAGAATGCGTCGCGTCGCTGTCGGAGCGGAACACCTTGCCCGGAATCAGCACCTTTATCGGCGGCTTTTCGCGGTCCATTGTGCGAATCTGCCCCGGAGATGTGTGCGTCCTCAACAGCAGGTCTTCCGTTAACCAGAACGTATCCTGCATATCACGGGAGGGGTGGTCTTTAAGCACGTTCAATCGCGTGAAGTTGTGGTCGTCGTCCTCGATTTCGGGGTACTCCGCAATCTCGAACCCCATTCCCGCGAAGACCTCAATCATTTGCTGTTTCACCAATGTCAGCGGGTGAAGATTGCCGGGGTTACGTTTAAGCGCGGGCATTGTTACGTCCACAGTTTCGCGCTCGTAACGCCGCTCCAACTCTATCTGCTTTATCTCCGACTGCTTCGTCTGATACAGCTCCTGCGCCCACTCTCTGACTTCATTCACTGCCTTGCCGAACAACGGCTTCTCCTCGGGTGGAACGGACTTCATTTCTTTCATCAGTCCCGAAATTATTCCCGTTTTTCCGAGATATTTCTGCCAGAATTCCGACAACTGTGCACCGTCCTTTACCTCGGCGATTTTCGCCTTTACCTGTTCCTTAATTTCACTAAAGTCTTTCATCTTTGTTTTAGCCCCCTAGCGTAAAAAATAAAAATCCGCCCCATAATTGGGACGGAATAATCCGCGGTACCACCCAAATTCGCGGAAATCTTCCGCGCACTCGAACGCCTTAACGCAGCGCATACGTCCTCGCTTAATCTCGGTTTTCGCAAGGCAACTCCAATGCTGAAATTCACGTTCGGAACGGGCGGCTTTCCACCAAACAGCCGCTCTCTGATTCCGCTTTACCAAACGCTACTTACACATATTCAATGTCATTGTTTTCATTATATCACAATTTTTCCCGTTTGTCAACCCCTTTTTTCAGTTCCCAATATCGCGTTGACATTTGTCGGACATTTTTTCTGTAAGGATATAGGGTTGTTTTTATTTTAACCGTGCTTTTTGTTATACAAAAACATTGCCAATGCCGCAGCAATGATTATCGCGTAACCGATAAAGCTGAACAAATCGGGAATCTGACCCATTACGAAAAATCCCAGCAGTCCCGCGAAAATTATCTGCGAGTAATCGTAAATCGACACCTCGCGCGCGGACGCGTAGGAATAACTCGCGGTTATCGCGAACTGCCCGCCCGCCGCCGCGACTCCCGCGCCGAGCAAGCACAACAACTGCCACAATTCCATCGGGTGGTAATCGAAAATCAGTGCGGGAGCGGCGCATATAGTCGAGAACGCGCTGAAAAAGAACACAATGTAATATCCCGCCGTGCCGCCGCTTGTCAGCTTACGCACGAACGTGTACGCAAGTCCCGCGCACGCTCCGCCTATGAATCCCGCGCAAGACGGCAATAAGTCCGCGTTGGCGAATGTCGGCTTCAGTACTAACATCGCTCCGATAAACGCCGTCACGATGCACAAAATCTGCACACGATTGGGTCGCTCCCTCAGTATCCATACCGAGAACAATACCGCGAAGAACGGGGACATTTTATTCAGCAGTGATGCGTCCGCGACCGCAAGCCGCGACAGAGCGTAGAAATTGCACAGCATTCCGCCGAAACCGAACGCCGACCTTAAGATAATTCCCGCGCGTTCCCCCTTTTTCGGCAGGATATAGTGGCGGTTTTTTATCATCGCAACACTCGCTATTATCATTGCGAAGAAATTGCGGAAAAACGTCTTTTGTATCACCGGAACATCGCCCGAAAGCGATACGCAAAGGTTCATCACCGCGAAACAGAACGCGGAAATTATTATCAGAATTATTGCCTTTGTTAAACGAGTTTTATTGTTCATTTCAGTCCTTTTTGGTATTTCAATTTTTCAGCAGCTCTCCGAGCAGCCTGTCCTTGTTGTTGATAAAAAGCTTTGTTATTCGATAACTTTCGGTATCCTCATAATCACAAGGGTGAACGGCTCCATCATCAAATGATAGTATCTCCGCTTCGGGCAGACCCAATAATATCGGGGAGTGAGTCGCTATAATAAATTGAGAACCTCTCTTAACACAATCATATATTTCAACAAGCAAAGTCAACTGCCGTTGAGGTGATAATGCCGCTTCGGGTTCGTCGAGAATGTACAGACCGTTAGCGCCGAACTGCTTTTGAGCTAACGCGAGAAAACTTTCTCCGTGGGATTTTTGGTGATAATGTTCCGAAGTATATTCGGATTTGGAATATTCTTCTTCCCAAGTCGCGACATTAAAAAAGCTTTCCGCGTTGAAATAATACCCCCACTCGGCTCTGCGGTAACTTTTGGACAACCTCATAGCCCCGCACAGTTCGGAGCGCATATCGTATGTTGAGAAATTATAATTTCTCGTGCCGCCCTCCGGATTAAAGCCGTATAAAACCGCCATAGCCCGAAGCAATGTAGACTTGCCGCTTCCGTTCTCGCCGACAAAAAACGTGACCGCTTCGGAAAAATCCAGACTTTCCAAGCCGTTTATCGCATTGATACCCCGCAGATAACTATCTTCTTCAACAGCATTCCAATTTATTTCAAGCGACTGAATAAACAAATCGTTCATACGTTCACCTCACATTAAAGTTTTAAGCAAACAGCATCTTTATACACAGTACCACACAAGGATTGTATTGACATCTCCGGCACGGCATTTACTTGTATATTTTCAGAATTTTTACTCACAATAACCCCATAAGCGCGGAATTTTCCGCTATTTTTACGGAGGTTTTTATGGATAAAATAGCTTTTTTTGACGCCAAGCCATACGACAAGGAATGGTTCGACAAAATCAACAAAAAGTACGAAATTCACTACTATGAGAGCCGTCTGCGCCCCGAGAGTGCGCGGCTTGCCGAGGGCTGCACGGCGGTCTGCGCGTTCGTTAATGATGTTATCAACGCGAAAACCATTGACACTCTCGTGGATTTGGGCGTGAAAGTACTTCTGATGAGGTGTTCGGGATTCAACAACATCGCGCTGTCCTCAGCGAAGGGCAGGATAAAGATTCTGCGTGTTCCCGCATACTCGCCGTATGCCGTTGCCGAACACGCAATGGGTATGATTCTGGCTCTCAACCGCAAGATTCCCCGCGCGTATATACGCACCCGCGACTTCAATTTCAGCCTGAACGGGCTTACCGGGTTCGACCTGCACGGAAAGACTGCGGGCGTTATCGGCACGGGAAAAATCGGGCGCGTATTTATTGACATCTGCCGAGGGTTCGGTATGGAGGTCATTGCCTACGACCCGTATCCCGCCGCAGACAGCGGTATTCAATATGTTTCTCAGGAGGAGCTTTTCAAACGCTCGGATATTATCTCACTGCACTGTCCGCTTACGCGCGAGACGCGCTACATCATTGACGAACAGGCGTTGGCTCTTATGAAAAAGAGTGCGCTTATTGTCAACACCTCACGCGGACAATTAATCGACAGCGAGGCTCTGCTCTCCGCGCTTAATGACAAGCGGATAGGCGGCGCGGCTCTGGATGTATATGAGGAGGAGAGCGGTCTGTTCTTTGAGGACAACTCGGACAAAATCGTCACCGATGAGGTAATCAGTATGCTTGTTTCGCGACCGAACGTTCTTATTACATCACATCAGGCGTTTCTCACCGAGGAGGCTTTGCGGAATATCGCCGAGGTTACCCTCAAAAACTTTGACGACTTCCTCCAAGGCAAAGAGCTTGTCAACGAGGTTAAGCCGTGATTATTTCAGGTCTACGACCGTAACTCCCGCTTCGCCCTCTCCGTATGCTCCGAGACGAAAGCTCTTTACCGCAGGATTCCGCCGTAACGCCGCGTGTACCGCCTCGCGGAGCGCGCCGGTACCTTTTCCGTGGATTATCACTACCTGTGACAGTCCCGACATTATCGCGCCGTCAAGAAAACGCTCCATCTCCATTACGCCGTCGTCGCCCATATATCCTCGGATATCAAGCTCCATTCCGCCGCGGCGGTTGAGGTTGGATGTTACGGACTTTTTCACCTGCCCCGCCGGTTTCTGCGGGGATTTTTGTTTTTCAATCAACCGAAGATTCTTCGCGTTGGTTTTTACTTTCATCGAACC
>CAYZQU010000112.1:0-6298 GCA_964480645.1 uncultured Ruminococcus sp.
CAAACAGCTTTTGATGATCGCGGGATTTGACAGATATATCCAACTGGCGCGGTGTTTCCGTGATGAGGACTTGAGAGCCGACCGCCAGCCCGAATTCACCCAGATTGACCTTGAGATGAGCTTCGTGGACACGGACGATATTCTTGAGGTGCTTGAGGGCTTTATAAAGCGGCTCTACAAGAAAATTCTCGATGTGGATATTGCCACTCCTCTGCCGAGACTTACTTATGACGAGGCAATGCGGAGATTCGGTTCGGATAAGCCCGACACCCGTTTCGGTATGGAGATTACCGACATTTCGGACATTGTTCGCGATACGGATTTTGTCGTGTTCAAGAACGCGTTGGAGAATGGCTCGGTTCGCGGAATCGTGGTAAAGAACGCGGCGGGGACGCTCACGCGTAAGGAAATCGACAAGCTGACCGAATATATCAAGGGAATCGGCGCAAAAGGGCTTGCTTATGTACGCTGGGTCGAGGACGCGCCCTCCTGCTCGTTCGCGAAGTTCCTCAAAGATGGGGAATTGGAGAAGATTCTTACCGCGCTTGGGTGTGAAAAGGGCGATGTGGCTCTGATTGTCGCGGATAAGGACAAGGTCACTCTGCCGACTTTGGGAGCTTTGCGTCTGAAAGTCGCAAAGCAGCTTGATATTATACCGTCCGGTTGGAATTTCCTGTGGATTACGGAGTTTCCGTTCTTTGAGTACGATGACGAAACGGGCGAATGGCTGGCAATGCACCACCCGTTCACTATGCCGCTTGACGAGCATATCCCATATCTCGACACGGATAAATCCAAGGTTCGAGCGAAGTGCTATGACCTTGTGCTGAATGGCACGGAGTTGCTTTCAGGCTCAATTCGTATCACTAATCCCGAATTGCAGCAGCACATGTTTGAGATGCTCGGAATGACGGACGAGGAGATTGCCGCCAAGTTCGGATTCCTCGTGGACGCGTACAAATACGAAGCTCCTCCGCACGGCGGCGCGGGAATCGGTCTCGACCGTCTTGCTATGCTGATGTGCGGCGCGGACAATCTGCGCGATGTGGTGGCGTTCCCGAAAGTTCAGAACGCGTCCGAGCTTATGAGCGAGGCTCCGTCCGTTGTTTCCGAGGAGCAGCTTGCCGAGCTTGGAATAAGGATAGTTGAAAATGATTAGTCTGCCGGTTACACGTATGATATAATGGCTTTTAGCACTTTTGGTATTAACATATAGATTTAGATTTTATAATTGGGGAACATTATGGATAAAAAAGAATATAAGGAGCTTTGCTCTATGGCAGCGAACGGGGACGCGAAAGCGTTCTCGCGGCTGTATGAAACGGTTTACGGCGCGATGTACTACACCGCGTTCTATTCGCTTGCGTCCGAGGAGGATTCAATTGAAGCGGTTCTGGGAGCGGCTCGGGACGGCTTTAACGCGATAAACCGACTTCATTCCGAGGAATCATTCCGCGTATTTATGATGAAAACGCTTTGCGCGCGGATTCGCACGTTCTTTAAGGATTACGGGGAAGACGTTATCGACAAGGATTACGGCAGTGAGATAAAGAACGCTCTGTTCACACTAGACAATCTCGATAGATTGTGCGCGGTGATGAGCCTTGCCACAATGCTCCCCGTTGAGCAGATTTCGATGTATCTGGGGCTGTCTAAGCGCGCGGTGAAAAAGCGCGTCTCACGGGCGATGGAATCGGTGGAGATACTCAACCACAAGAATACCCGCCGTGAGATGGTACGCAAGGTCGTTCCTGAGGATGTTCTGCCGCAGAACATCATCAATCTGATGATTGACGATACCGCGGAGTTACCTGAACCTGACGCGTTCACGTTTCTGACGCGTCTGCGCGATCTGGGCATAGGAAGCGCGGATTTTCTGTACCTGTTGGAGGGCTGTGACGCTCCCGAAGCGGTAGTGGAGCGGATTCGCTCCAATCCCGCGATGAACCTGCAAGGGCTGATTCTGACGTTGGAAAACTCGGGAATGACGGGCGAGGACTACACAAGAATGCTGTATACCGCGCGTCAAATCTGGGAGCGGACGCTTACTATGCGTCTGGAGCGCGCCGAACAGATTTCCGAGGGGGATTATCCCGAGGAAACCGATGAGGCCTACAATACAATTGAAGAGGATTACGAGCGGTTTGATGAGGACGATGAGACATTTGACGAACCCTCTTTCACAGAAGTGTTCGATAAAATCAACGGTGAACTCTGTGAATCCTCAGATGAGATTGCCGAACCCGAATCCGAGACGGATAAAGTCGAAGATATTGTGGAATCAGAACCGCAGTGGGTCGAATCCGATGTACCAGATAATGATGAGGTGTACGAAGCTGTTGAGGAATCTTCACAGACTGATGAGGTTGCGGAAACTTCATATATAGAGGAAGAACCTGTTTATGCTGTTGGCGAATCCAAAGGCGCTGTTTATGAGGAATCCGAAACGATTTCCGAGGGATATAACGGCGATACAACGGCGATTATCAAGCTTGACCCCGAGAAGATTCGCGAGGAACTGGCAAAGATTACCGAAAGCGAATCCTCCGAGGAATTGCCTGAGGAGGAACAGCTACCTGAGTTTTCCGAACAGCCCGAATCCCCGTATCACAAGCGAGCCTTACTTATTGGTGCGGTCGGAGCGGCGGCGGTTATCGCGTGCGGCACGGCAGCGGGAGTGTTCTTCACACCGCGTGGAGCGGTGTCATACGCGGCGGACGCGCGCGAAGTATTTATGGATATTCACGACTCCTACTACGCGGAAATCGCGGGCGGGGAGAGAGTTTGCGCGTTTCCCGAGGGGAATTGCGACGTATTCGGTGATTTGCTGATAAGCTCCGATGGATTGGGCGTGTTTACCGATGATGGGCGCGTATATGATGTTGGATATGAAACAATCACCGTGAATCTGCTAGATGGTGGTAATTCCGCTGCCGAGGAGCTTGTGCCTCCGGAAAATTCGCGGTTTGTCGCTGCGTTTGACGATAACGGCGCGCTTATTGCCGTGTTTAGTGGCAAGCAGAGCGGCTTTATGCGTATTGATGACGGAAAAACGCAATACATAGCGCAACAGGATGGGATTCTTACGGATTTCCGCGCCGAGGACGGGAAAATCACTCTTGCTACGGTTTATACGCCGATATTTACGCGATCGTTTACGGCGAAAGACATTGATGTGTATCTTCCGAGGTATTGGTTGGACGACTCGGACAATGCGCTCACTATTCCGGCGGAGAATGTGATTTTAAGCGGTACTGCGGGATATTCATACGCAGTGAACGTTACATATAAGACGGCGGACGGCGCGGCGGAATCTTCGGCGGCAGTGCTTGGGAATCCTCTTTGCGCGAATGCAGACGGACGCTGTGTAATGAACGGCGAGGACGGTATGATTATCAAGATGGGTAAATCCCCGTCTTGCGTGAAGTGTGGCAAATCGACTCTCGCGGCGTTTGGCGAAAACGGCTCTGCAACCCTTGAAGACGGAATTGTTCACATACGTGATAAGAATGGGAAAGTTGTCGCCAAAGTGGAGAATCTCGCGGAAGTGCCACAATCGTTGCGGTTCTCGAGAGAATTCTTGGTTGTTGGTGGTAAATCCGGAGTGATTCTCATACTGGACTGTTCGGATATTAAAAATCCCGCCGCCGTGTCGTTGAAGTCGGTTTCGGGTGTGGTTAACGGGGATTCGGCGGTGGTATTGGAGTCTGTGGGTTCGTCCGTGATCTTGACAAGGTACACTGTTGAAAATGGAAAATCCAAGGCAGTGGCGAGCGTTTCCGAGGAGATTTCGCTCCCCGAGGGTTCGACTGTGAAAATTGCCGCGAACACGGCGGTCTTTACCAAGGATACCTGCGCGGTGGCATTTGACTATTTTGACGGCGTTTCTGTTGTATCTCGTCTTGAGTTGTTTGGCAAGATCGCAAAGTTCTTTGCCCTATACGATGACAAGACTGGGTTTTCTTTCGCGTTTGAGCATGGCGGGAAAATTTATGCCAATAGTGCGGACGGAATAGCTGTTTACAGTTAATTGTAACCGTAAATTGCCAACTATTCGCCATCAATCGAAAAAAACTCTTGACAAATGGTATGTCTATGGTGTATAATATATAGAGGTTGGTGAAAAATCAGCCGTTAGGAGGACAAAAGATGGGCTCAAAGGTTATTGTCGGCTCACAATGGGGCGACGAGGGCAAGGGTAAAATTATAGACATAATGGCGGCTAAAGCGGATTTGGTGGTGCGTTCAAGCGGTGGCAACAACGCCGGGCATACCGTGGTTCACGGGGACGAGGTATACAAGCTACATCTGCTCCCCTCCGGGATCCTCTATCCCGAAACAATCTGCCTTATCGGAAGCGGCGTGGTGGTTGATCCCGCAGTTCTTCTTGAGGAGATTTCCGAGATGAACAAGCGCGGCGTTTCTTGCGATAATCTGAGAATTGACGCGCGCGCGGATATTATTATGCCTTGGCATCGCGAACTGGATAAGCTTGAGGAGGAGTTTAAACAGCGGCAGACGGGCGTGAATGTCGGGACTACTGGGCGCGGAATCGGTCCATGCTATACCGATAAGGCTCAGCGCGTCGGAATTCGTATGTATGATTTGGTTCATCCCGAGTGCCTCAAGAAACTTGTTCGCAATACGGGTGAGCTTAAGAACCTGATGATTGAGAAGGTTTACGGTGGAAAGCCGTTGGATTTGGACGCAATCTATGAGGAATACAAGTCCTATGGTGAGAAGCTCGCGAAATATATGGCGGACGGCTCGGTTATCGCGTTTGATATGTACAAGGCGGGAAAGGAAATCCTGTTTGAGGGCGCTCAGGCGACCTTACTTGATATCGACTTCGGTACTTATCCGTTTGTGACGTCCAGTCATCCGATTGCGGGCGGTGCTTGCGTCGGCACGGGTATCGGTCCTAAGATGATTGATGAGGTTATCGGCGTTGGAAAAAGCTACACTACGCGCGTTGGCAACGGTCCATTCCCGACAGAGCTTAATGACGAGCTGGGAGACCTTATCCGCAACCGCGGCGGGGAATTTGGCACGACTACGGGTCGTCCGCGCAGAACGGGTTGGTTCGATGCGGTGATTATGCGGCACGCTGTCCGCGTAAACGGACTTACCGCCATCGCGATAAACAAGTTCGATACGCTGGCTGACATTGGTACGCTGAAAGTCTGTACCGCGTATAAAAAGTCGGACGGGACTGTGCTGAACGACTTTCCCGTGACTCTGGAGGAGCTTGCCGACTGCAAGCCCGTTTATGAGGAGATTGAGGGTTACAGCGGTGATCTGTCGGGCTGTCGCAGCTTTGACGAGCTTCCCGATAAGTGCCGCGCGTATATCTCGCGTCTTGAGGAGCTGTGCGGGTGTCCTATAAAGATTATCGGCGTTGGTCCGGGACGTGAGCAGGTGATTTTCCGATAATGAACATCGTATTTATAGGAGATGTGGTGGGCGCAGCCGGAGTTTCCGCGTTGACGGAGCATCTTCGTGAAATCAAGCGCGAATTCAACGCGGAACTGGTAATCGTCAATGGTGAGAATTCCGCTGAGGGAAATGGCATTGACGCGCGCTCTGCGGAGGCAATCTACAATGCGGGCGCGGACGTTATCACCACGGGGAATCACTCGTTCCGTAAGCATTCAATCGAGGCGGAATATGATCAGCGTGATACGTTGCTGCGCCCCGCGAATCTCGGCGAGTATCTGCCCGGAAAAGGCGTCTGTCAATTAGATTTCGGCGCGTACTCAGTTGCGGTGGTGAATCTCATCGGTACGGCGTTTATGCAACCCGCCGATAACCCATTTAAGTGCGCGGAGCGGTTGTTGGACGAAATTTCCGCGAATGTGATAATCGTGGATTTTCACGCCGAGGCGACAAGCGAGAAGCGCGCGATGGGGTATCTTTTATCCGGTAAGGCTTCGGCGGTTCTCGGAACACATACACACGTCCAGACGGCGGACGAACAGATTATCGACGGTACGGGGTATATCACCGACGTTGGTATGACAGGTCCGCGCGAATCTATATTGGGTGTGGAAAAGGACATTATTATTGAGAAATTTGTGACCTATTATCCGCGAAGGCACGTTTTTGCAAGCGGCGAATGCGATATATGCGGCTGTTGCTTGACTGTTGACCCAAAGAGCGGAAAATGTACGGAAATCAGGCGGTTTTGCAAGCGTTGTGGCGAATGATGGCAATCCGCGTGGATATATACAATCAATATACACAGAAAGGTAAAAGCGTTATTAACAATGCGAAAGGTGAGGAAAATGGAAGTAGTTAA
>CAYZQU010000113.1:0-6257 GCA_964480645.1 uncultured Ruminococcus sp.
CGGATATGCGGCTTATCGCGGTAACGCTTGGCTGCGCCGATGATGACGAGCGTTTCTCCTCTGCGAAAGAGCTTCTGGATTATGGCTTTGGCTCATTTGAACGTTTCACGCCTGAGGTGGATTATTCTCAACTCAAGCCCATAAAGGTAACTCACGGAATCGAAAGCGAAATTGACCCGATAATCAAGAATCAAGGTATGGATTGTATGATCAAAAAAGGCAGAGCCGCAGACATCAAATATGAGTACACGTTTGTGGAGGAATGTGAAGCCCCCGTTTCGGCGGGACAATTTCTCGGTGAATATCTTGTGACCTTAGACGGCGCGGAGGTGTTCCGTTCGGAAATCGTCGCCGAAAAGGATATTCCCGAAATGAACTTCTGGCGGTGTCTTCAAATGATATTCCGGGAAATTTTCACAAAATAATCTCGCATAATACCCCAATTTAATGTCAAACTAAACTTGTTAATTGATTATGAGGGGAATGTGATGTGAATGAAAAAAGCAATCATTATTTTGGGAATTGCCGTGATTCTGGCGATGATAGCGGGGGCTATACCACAGGCGGTGGAGAGCAGTACACCGGTAATCGAGACTTTGCGCGCGGAAACGCGAAGCTATACCGAAACGGTAAACGGAAACGGCGAATTGTCATATTCAGGGCAGCGCGACATAACATCGGCACTGCCGTTGGTGATAGAGAAATTTGACGTTGCTGAGGGGGATATTGTGGCGGTAGGAGACCCCATAGCCACGGTAGACCGAGAGTCCTCCGCCGCGCTGATAGAAAGTCTCGGACAAGTCAAGGCGTTAGCTGTATCGGCGGCGAATCTCTCCACAGCGGTATCGCTGTTGCCCGAGCGGATAGTCTCCGACTGCGTGGGGCGGGTAATTTCCACAGGCGGCAGCGGCAGAGCGATACAAAGCGGATACAGCATCGCGACAGTCGCGCAAACGGAAGACCTTACAGTAACCGCAGCCGTAAGCGAGCTTGACATTGCAAAGGTCTTCAAGGGACAAAATGTAAATTTTACTCTCGCCGCATATCCCGATGATGTATTCACGGGCACGGTGTCGAAAATCTCCGAAGCGGCGCGTAATCAATACAACGGCGCGGTATTGGAAACGGTAGTTGACGTTACGATAACTCCGGATTCGCCCTATTCGGAAGATGAACGGCTTAAATCGGGGCTTTCTGCCGATGTGGAGATTCAGCTTTCCAATCCCCGAAAAATCTGCGTAGTTCCGTATTCCGCCATTGCTCAGGACGAAATGGGGGAATACGTATATGTATATGAAGACGGAAAAGCGGTGCGGCACGATATTTTCACGGGTGTGGAATTCGCAGACGGCACAGAAGTGCGAAAGGGTGTTACCGAAACGGACATAATTTTCGAGAATCCCGATGAAATAAACGAAAAGACCCAAATAAAAATCGCGGAGGATAATTAATGACTACACTGATCAACATATTCAGAAGCCGCACGCGCTCACTGCTGACAATGGCGGGAATCGCCGTCGGAGTGTTCGCGGTGGTATTAATTTCCACAGTGGGAACAGTTGGTACGGAACAGGTCAGCCGCACTCTGCTTACAATGGGCGTGGACACGCTGCTTATCCAGACAGCGGACAACGCCGTTTCGGTAACTCTTGACGATTCGGATATATCCGCAGTTCGTAATATTGACGGCGTAAGCGCGGTAATGCCGCTGATGGCAAGTATCACCGAAGCGAAAATGATAAATTCGGAAAGACGTCTTGAAAGCTATGTCTGGGGAGTTGACAAGTCGGCGGATAACCTGATTTCCCTTACCGCAAAGTACGGTCGGCTGATAAACAATTCTGACACTGCCGCACGAAGCAAGGTCTGTGTGATTGACGAGCAGTTTGCGATTGAAACATACGGAAGAGGGAATATTGTCGGAAAAACGCTGTCAATGTTCCTCGGCGGAAAATATCACAAATTTGAAATAGTGGGTATAGCGCATTCGGGGCTTTCCTCGCTTCAGGGAATGCTGACAAATATAATGCCGGGATTTATGTATATCCCGATTACGACAATGCAGCAGCTTTGCGGCAGAACAACGTATGACAAAATCGCCGTGAAGCTTAGCGATGCTGACTCCGATACGGCGATTGTAAAATCCATAACCGGTAAGCTTGACGAGATAAACGAATGCACCGACGGTTATACCTGCAACAACCTGCTTTCGCAAAAAAGCCAGCTTGACGATATTCTTTCCATAGTCACAACCGCGCTGTCGCTTGTAGCGGGGATTTCGCTTGTGGTTTCGGGGATTTCGGTAATGACGACTATGATGATGAGCGTCAACGAACGAACCCGCGAAATCGGAATCAAAAAATCTATCGGTGCGAAAAGCCGCAACATTTGTTACGAGTTCCTTATGGAAAGCGTTACGCTGACCTTAATCGGCAGCGCCGCAGGAATCGGCGGCGGACTGCTTCTGTCATTCGTGGGCTGTGTGGTATTGGGACTGCCGTTCACGGTGAACGTAGCGTCGCTGTTGGTATCGGTGATTGCGGCGGCGGCAATAGGAGCGGTATTCGGAGCGTATCCCGCCGTCAAAGCCGCGAAAATGCGCCCGGCGGAAGCGTTGAGAACCTAATCAAAAATAAATAAACACCGCGCTGTTAAACACAGCGCGGTAATTGTATGGCATTTTCTCAAAGCGTGTTTACATTAAGGATTTCGGTCAATGTGAACACGCTCTAATTCAATTTACTAAATTCAAAGTGAAGGTTTATGGTATGATCAAAACCCGGGCGGTTTTTCACTGTACTCTCATAACTAACCCCCCATGCAATATCCCAACCGCGGACATAAACCATATTTGTCTTGGCAAGTTCCTCATACTCCTCCTTACTGAGGTTGGAGTTCTCAAGAGCTTTCTCTATATCCTCATCTTTAAGATGAGCGTTCTCAACAAATGAAGACCATTCTACAATATGGTATCCGGGACCCTTATAAATTCGAGTACCACCGTCATTCATGGCGTTGATCTGCTGAACATATAAAGGATGTTTGCCGTTATTCAAACGTACAATGTTGGTGTTGTATGTCGTTGTGGAATATATTTTGTAGCCCACGACTAAACCGACAACTATAACTACAAGTGCTGATATGGTAATTATAATTGGTATAATGACCTTTTTCTTAGATTTCATAGTACTCTACCTCCAAAAATTAATAGCGTATTAACCGATGTTACCGAAACCCCTGCCGAAAACGGCAATGTACATAAGCATAAAACAGCAGAGTTTAATGATGTTGCTATAACACAATTTAATTTGTTCTTCAGATATATAAATTGTTAACGATTACAATACCTCCTTATCTTGATTATAACATACGAAATAAAATTTATCAATAAAAAAGTTTAACAAATTTAACAGGAGAAATTTGTAAAAAATACATAATCTCCCTGTGAAATACAGGGAGATTATGTACTCATATTTCGCTTGATTTCGCGGAGAACTCATCAATCGCGTTCTGATCCTCAGGGGATTTGATACAATACTTTTTAAGGTGGAAGCTAATCGGCGAGAAGCTGCGTGAATTCAACCAATATGTAACCTGTGTTCGCCAGAAGTCAATGTTTTTCCCTGTCTGGCGACAAAGAGCGTCCGTAATCACAGAAGTTGAAACCTTGTTCTCGTCCGCGACAAACGCTATTCCACGGTCGAGAGCCGTCGCGGCAGAACGGAACTCCCGATTGTGAACGCGAACATACTCCATAACAGCGAGAATCCGCGCGATACGCTCGCTCGGCTCACCGCTTTCCGGTATAACCGGTGCTTCTGACGCTTGAGCCTCGGAAGACGAAAACTCGCTTAAACGCTCCACCATCTCCAGAGAGCCGTCCTCATAAACGGACACATTAAACACATTCACGGGAGCGTCTCCGCGTGCCTGTGTAAACATATTTCCCTCAAAAGACCTGACAAGCTCCACACTGCCGTCCTTGTATACAAACATCGTATAACTGCTTAAAATTGGCGAATCATTCATAATAAACCCCCATTAATTATTATCCTCAAGGCTCTTAAGTGCCTTCATTTCATCACGATTAACCTGAATCTTCCCATCCTTGATAACCTTAACCTCGTCCTTTTTAATACTGATTGGAACATCGGGCTTTTTATCGAGCTTAACTTTCAGAATCCCGGTAAGAAGATTTGTCTCGATGACTGTTCCGCGCCCTTCGGGGGTTTAGACATACGCGCCGTATTTCGGAGTGGTGCGCAAAAAGTCCTCATAGAAGTTCTGCTCGTATTTCAGACAGCACATAAGCCGTCCGCAAGTTCCCGAAATTTTCGTGGGATTCAGCGAGAGAGATTGTTCCTTTGCCATTTTTATGGAAACAGGCTGAAATTCTCCAAGGAAGCTTGCGCAGCAAAACGGTCTCCCACAAATTCCAAGCCCGCCGAGCATTTTCGCCTCATCGCGGACACCAATCTGCCTAAGCTCGATACGCGTGCGATAAATCCCCGCCAAGTCTTTTACAAGGTCGCGGAAATCCACTCTGCCGTCAGACGTGAAGTAAAACAAAATCTTGCTTCCGTCAAACGTATAATCAATATCAATCGGCTTCATATCCAGCTTATGCGCGCGGATTTTCTCCGTAAACGTGCGCATAATTTCCTTTTCCTTGACAGCGTTCTGCTCAAGCTGGCTCAAATCCTTTTCATCCGCCTTGCGGATTATTGTCTTCAGCGGCGAAACGAGTCCGCTTTCCGGGAAATCACGGTTCGCAAGAACTATCTCGCCGCATTCCACGCCGCGCGCAGTCTCCACGATTACCTTATCTCCATGGCGAAACTTCACGCCGCCCGGCGAAAAATAATACACCTTACCCACGTCCTTGAAACGCACGCCGATGATTTCCACCTTTGGCTCGTTCTCGCCGATTTCCCGATTGAACACATCTGCCGCCTTAACCGCGTTATTATCCGGAAAGTCGGATTTCGGACGACGATGAAACCCGTCCTGTCGGCGGTTGTTACTGTTGTTGCCGCCATTCCCCTTTTTGGGGGCTATTTTTTCAGTAAAATAATCGTTATTTTCCATAATACTCCTTATTTTAATAGCAAATTCAAAAACGCGCAAATGAAATCCGCTTCGCGGATTTCATTTGTGCTCGCCTGCGTAATGTGCTACACCGCTTCGCGGTATATCACATTACGCGCGTTTTGAATTTGCACGAAACATTAAAGCCTTGCTTAAAACTATACACTCGGGGGCATGCTGCGGTTCACGCGCGTTCTCGATTTGCACGAACCGCCAAAACGCGGATTAAGGTTATAATGTGCTAAACTTGCACCCCATAACCGTACAGCGAAAACGTTTCTACCCCAAATCACACCATATTGGAATTGGGATTCTTAAGGGGCTTGCCCCCTGTTTGGGAAACGCTTACCGCGGCTTACGCCGCGGAGCGTTTCAGCCAAACGGCGCATTTTTTGCGCTACGCGCAAAAACGTGCGCTTAAGCGGGGGTCCGGGGGCAGCGCCCCCGGCTGGGGGGCTGGGGGACGGAGTCCCCCCATAGCATCTCCTTACATAAGGAAAGCTATTCCGTAGGGAGGGATTGTCAGTTTGCCGTTGTCGAGGGTAACTTCCTGAGAAGCGTCTGTGGTGAGGTAGCCGCGAATCTGCTTAGAGGAGAGATTCAAAGCGGCATCGGAGAACTCGTGTGATTCCTCCAAGTAGTTGTAGACTATGGTGATGGTTTTGCCGTTGTACTCGCGCTCAATAGCGGCGATATCTATATCACTGCCGAGGTCGATTTTGGTGGTTTTTCCGCGAGCGATTTCGGGGTTTTCGTTGCGGATACGCAAAGCACGCTTGTAGTAATTAAGAATGGAATTCGGGTCGGAGAGCTGCTCAGCCACGCCCGGGAAATGCTGTTCTTGAGATTCCATACCCGAGGGAGGATTGGGACTTCCTGTGCCGTTGGAATCCCAAATCATGGGGGCGCGGTAATTTTCGTCCTTGCCTCACGAGCCTGTAAGACCGATTTCCTGACCGTTATAGACGAACGGACTGCCAGTCATTGTCATAAGAAGACCACCTGCCGCCTTGATTTTGACATCGTCATAGCGCAAAAATCCCGAATCACGCCCGTTATCGTGGTTGCTGATGAACGGCGCGTCCAAACCATCGGGGTTGTGATTGGAAATTCCTTCCTCGATTTTAACCATTGCGTTTGTAAAATTCTTTACACCGGTGCCGGCGGTG
>CAYZQU010000114.1:0-6195 GCA_964480645.1 uncultured Ruminococcus sp.
CGGCGTATTCCAATACGATAAACGGCTTTTCGGGAAACAAAACCTCGTCAACGCAATAAAATTCGTCATTGAACCGATAAACCGTACGCTCCGAGATTTGTACGGGTTCACAACCCAAATCCCGCATAACACGCTCGACAAAATCCTTTCGATTTTCAAATTCCAAACGACTTACGAAATCATAAATCCACATTTTAACGCTCCCCCAAAAACTCCGGCGGAACGGATTTTGTAAGCCATACTCCGTTTTCAGAGAGGTAGAATTTGTATCCCGCACGAAACATTTTTCCCGAATGAACGAAAAAGATGTGAGGTTTTCCGTGGCGCGCGCCGACCTTTTCAGCGGTTTCCTTGTCTTTCGACAGATGAACATAGAGCCTGCTTTGGGGCTTTAATCCCTCTTTGCGAATCGCGGCAACGTATTTTTCGCCTGTGCCGTGGAACAACTGTTCGGGCGGTTCGCATTCTTTAAGCTCCACATCAACGTTTACCGAATGTCCCTGATTGGCGCGGATTAGCGTTTTATCTTCGTTGAAGCTGTACCGCTGTTTGTTGTCCGTGCGGACGATTTCCTCCAGCGTCTCCATATCGAGGTAGTATCCATCGGCTTTGTTGATTCCCGCGATAAGCTCTTGTACACTTGCCCAACCGTGGGAGTCGAGCGAAATGCCAATAGCTTCGGGCTTGTGCCGCAAAATCAGCGCGATAAAAACGCTTGTTTTCTTCAAGTCTTTCATTATAAAATCTCCTTGGTGAAGATGATTTCGTAAATTCCATCATGGTCGGGAGCAGACATTCGGATATCGAATCCCAACCCCTCGAAGAGCCGCGTTATAGGTTCTTCAAAACCATCATCCGTTCCGCCCACACACCTCGCATACGCGCTTGTGTATCCATTTTTCCGCGATTCGTCCAACGCATAAACAATCAGTTTCCGCGCAAAGCCCAGATTCTGCATTTCCGGAAGGACGGATATTTCAACAATATCCGCATAACTCGGATAATCCTCGTCCTTACAACCCATAACAATGCAGACCGCCGCGATTTTTCCATCGGCAGTCAGCACGAAAATATCCGCTCCTCTGTCAAAAATCTCAATGTAGGATTTCTTGCGAAACTCTTGCGGCTCTGTAATGCTTGAATCACTACAATGGGACTTTGTTTCAACTAGCGCAAGTTTCTCCGCTTCTACAGGAACGGCGCGTCGAATTTGAATTTCCATAAATCCCCTCACAAATCAATTGTGTAGATAATTCTTGTAACATCACCAAATTTTCGGCTTACATCAGTTTTGCATTTCGTAAAGCCGAGCTTCTCATAAAACCGCCGCGCGTATAAGTTTTTTTCGGCAGTATCCAAAACCGCATGGGAATATCCCCTTGAGCGCATTTCTCCAAGAGTATGCAAAAGAAGCCTACTTCCCAAACCTTGATGTTGAAATTTGGGGTGAACGTACATCAACATTATATCCGCATAACCCTTGAACAAGTCATCATCGGAATCCTGAACCGCGCAAACCGCCGCAATTACATCATCGTATTGCAGAACAAAGACGTACTTACCGCCATTAAGCAGGTTTGTAAAACTCTTGCGGCGGTTTTCACCCGTGTATTCGGAAATCTGCTCGGCCGAGAAAATGTCTTTATAGTTTTCGTGCCACGCGCTGTCCACAACTATTGACATTTCTTCAACGTCCGACATTTCTGCGGGTCTTATACATATTTTCATAAGCTTCCTCACAAGTTAATGGTATAAATGACATACCGACTCAATCCACCGTCCACGCAAGTGAATCCAAACCGCTCGTAAAAACGTCGTGCGCCCATATTACTCTCGGAACACTCCAGAACCGTGTGCAGAAATCCTTTTTCGCGAATTTTGGTAAGTGTATATGTCAGTAGCTTTTTTCCGATACCCCTGCCCTGACACTCTGGGAGAACGTATAAATCCTTTATGTATGCGTACCCGACAAATGGATTGGTATTGCGTTCACGAACGGTACAGAACGCTATCGGAACGCCATCTTCAATACATACGAAAACGCTTTGACGCTCGTCAAGGAACGCCGTCAGATACCGCAATTCGGCGCAAAACATCGCTGATTCGGGATTGTCACTCTCTCCGCGCGCCATCTGCTTGATACGAGCCAGTTCCGGTAAATCACGATAAATCGCGGATCGGACGCTTTTCACTTCTTCAAAGAGTTAAGCAATCCGCCCTTGTTGATGATTTCCTTGATGAAATCGGGGAACGGCTGTGCCTTGTAAGTTTTACCCTTAGTGATATTTGTGATAACACCCGTATCGAAATCGATTTCAACCTCGTTGCCTGTGTCAATGTCCTTTGCCGCCTCGTCACATTCGAGAATCGGCAGACCAATGTTTATCGCATTGCGATAGAAAATCCGCGCGAACGTGGAGGCAATCACGCAACCCACGCCGCTCGCCTTAATTGCAATCGGAGCGTGTTCGCGAGAGCTTCCGCAGCCGAAATTCATATTCGCGACAATTATATCGCCGTCCTTAACATTCTTGACAAAATCCTTGTCGATGTCCTCCATACAATGAGACGCAAGCTCCTTGTGGTCGGAGGTATTGAGATAACGCGCGGGGATTATTACGTCCGTGTCAACGTTATCTCCGTATTTATGTACAAATCCATGTGCTTTCATATTGTAAACCCTCCTGATTTAAATTTGAAATTCCAAAACCGTGCGGACTGCGTCCGTACTAGCTGAACAGTATTGCATGTCGCACAAGTGCGCTATGTAATACCGTTCGCTTTTTGAAATTTTCTGCGATTTTTGCACTTTATATTTAATTTTGAACGTTGCATATATAACCCGTCAGTGCGCTTGCCGCCGCAATCGCGGGACTTGCAAGGTAAACCTCCGAGGTTACGTCACCCATTCTTCCTACAAAGTTTCGGTTAGTCGTGGAAATCGCGCGCTCACCCGGCGCGAGAATACCCATATGTCCGCCGAGACATGGACCGCAGGTAGGAGCGGAAACCACCATTCCCGCTTCGACAAACGTTTCAAGGAGACCGTTTTTCAGCGCGTCCATATATATTTTTTGCGTCGCGGGGATTACAATCGCGCGAACCCCCTTTGCGACTTTCTTGCCCTTTACCACAGCGGCAGCGGCTTCAAGGTCGCTGTAACGTCCGTTGGTGCAGGAGCCGATTACGACTTGGTCTATCTTGATTTTCAAGCTCTCCGCTTCATCAATGGTCTTTGTATTTTCGGGAAGATGCGGGAACGCCACGGTGGATTTGATTTCCGACAAGTTAATGTCGATAACTCGGTTATAGTGCGCGTCCTCGTCCGCCTTGAATATTTCAAATGTGCGGGTAGTTTTGTCCTTTACATACTCAAGCGTAACATCGTCAACCTCGAAAATTCCGTTTTTCGCACCCGCCTCAATCGCCATATTTGCCATACACAAGCGGTCGTCCATAGAGAGATTATGTACGCCCTCGCCGGTGAACTCCATCGACTGATACAACGCGCCGTCCACGCCAATCATTCCGATAATGTGAAGAATAACGTCTTTGCCACTTACCCACTTGTTCAGCTTACCTGTGAGATTGAACTTAATCGCGCCGGGAACTTTGAACCAAGCCTCGCCGGTAGCCATTCCCGCCGCCATATCGGTAGAGCCGACACCCGTGGAGAACGCTCCTAAAGCTCCGTATGTGCAGGTGTGCGAATCCGCGCCGATTACACAGTCGGATGGCACAACCAAGCCCTTTTCGGGGAGCAGGGCGTGTTCGATTCCAACGTTTCCAACGTCGTAATAATTCACAATATCATACTTATCCGCGAAATTACGGCATTGCTGACATTGAATAGCCGCCTTGATGTCCTTGTTTGGCGTGAAGTGATCCATAACCAAAGAAATTTTGTTCTTATCAAAAACGCTGTCAAAACCATTTTTATTGAACTCATTAATGGCAACGGGGCTGGTAATATCGTTTCCAAGAACCATATCCAACTTTGCCTTTATCAGTTGACCCTCGACAACACTGTCTAAGCCCGCGTGTTTAGCAAGTATCTTTTGAGTCATTGTCATTCCCATATTGATTTCCTCCTATGATAAAAAATCGTACACAATAATTATAACATATTTTCTGCGCCTTGTAAAGAGCTTTTCCGAATTTTTTCGTTTAATAAAACAAAAAACGCAAGGACGAAGCCCTGCATTTTTCAATATCATCAAGCACCATATACCTTTACATTGTAGCTGCCTACCATTTCCGAGCAGCTTGCCTCACATGTATATGCTTCCGAACTGTCTAATGTCAAATATGTATGAAGCTCCTTTGCTTTATCCAGTGTTTTTACGATGTTTCCTTTTGAGTCAAATATGGATATATCAAATTCCCCGCTCTTGATATCGGACGAAAACGCTATTTTTATCCTGTCGCACTCTTTTCCCGAAAACGAAAAACTTTGAGTTGTAGTTTTCGGAGTGGAAAACGAGTTGCTCATATTTCCGAGAATTTTAGGGCGAGTTATCAGAATCACCGCAGAAACGACTGCCAAGGCAAGTATTATAATCAACGGCATTATGATAGTTTTCTTTTTCATGTAAACAATCTCCTTCCGATAATAAATAATTCATTATAATTTAATTATACAACAAAGTACATTGTCTTGCAAGATACAAAATTTACAAAAATCCCGCTGATTTGCAGCGGATTTTGTTAAATGTTCACAACGCGATTAAATCTTCGCTCCAAACGCCAGCCATCGCCCATCAATATCCTCGACCACGAATTCGCGGTTTTGATAATCGGTGGTGGAAAGCGTTTTCGCGAACTTTGCTCCGTTTTTGGATAATTCCTCAAAAAGCGTTTTTTGTTCACGGGTGTAAAAATATGCGTCATAGCCGTATCCGTACAGAACACGGTTGGGTTTTACGTTTTGATTTGCCTTGGTGAGGATAATCTCAATATTATCACGATACAAGCATATATGTGGTTCGCACACTTCAAGGTATTTTACTGCCTTGAATCTCAAAACGCGTTCGTAATACTCGGCAGTGATTTCAATATCACCGCACGGAAAAATGCAGCTTAAACCTATCAAACTCATAGAATCACCGATGAATGTACATTCTCGTCATATTGGGTTCGCCGTCGCCTTGAACCAAACACAGAAATTCCCAATCATAGCGTTCATAGAAAGATGTGTGGTCAGTGACGAGATAAAGCGTATCTATGCCGTTTTCTTTCATATCGCGGCAGACGAAATTGAGCATCTCCCCCGCGATTCCGCGGCAGCGGAATTCCTCTTCAACATACACCGCGCAGACGTTGGGAGTCAAGTCCTTTCGGTCGTGGAAGTCGTTTTCGATTACTCCCAGTCCCGCGATGATTTTGTCATCGTTCATCACAACATACCACCGTGGAACAACGGTTTTATAGACAAGACTTTCGGAAATGCTCTCCCTATATGCCTCAATTGGAACTCCCCACTTCTCGTGAAATCATTCTGCCGCCTTGTCAGCAAGCTCCTTGGAAACACGGATTATTTTGTATTCGCTCAATTTTTTCACCCCCTGATACTTAGAATAAGCTCCTTACGTCCAATCATATTTGAAATCAAAGCCCTCCTCAGGCTCTCCAATCTCATAGCCAAGTTCCTTGGTGAGTTTTGACTTCAATTCATCATACCACTTATTCTATATTTTTTCTGGCATAGTGCCCGCAATCTGTATACCACTCGACTCCACTGACGCCCACAAATCAACGTCCTCGCCTTTCCAACACGGTGTGTCGTTTTCGTGCCAATACTCCATAGAACGGTAAACCGCGCCGATTTTCTCCCACACCCAATCGGGCGCAGTGTGGTGAATGTTCAGATTGACATCATGTTCCATTACCCCTCCAGATATTTCAGCACAAGCTCCTTGCATTTCGCGGGATTTGCCTGCCCTTTGGATGCTTTCATACACTGACCCACAAGGAATCCAAGCGCGTTTGTCTTGCCGCCGCGATAGTCGTCCACGGACTTCTGATTCGCCGCGAGAACATCGTTCACAATTTTCTCAATCGCGGAATCGTCCGAAATCTGCGCCAAGCCCTTATCCGTAATGATTTTATCAATATCGGTATTGCCGTTCATAATCTCCTCAAAGATTATTTTTCCCGAATTATTGGAGATTTTTCCACTTTCGATAAGCGAGATAA
>CAYZQU010000115.1:0-2130 GCA_964480645.1 uncultured Ruminococcus sp.
AGGGAGATTTTTACCGCATAATGTAAGCTATCGATGTTATAAGATGGTATCTTTGCCCGCCTGTTCATCAACCTTTCTTCATTTCGGTAAATCTAAGTGGGGGCGTTCCGGATGAGGAAATCCTGCGTATGATTGACAGCTCATACCAATATGTGGTAAGAAAGCTGTCCAAAAAGGTTCAAAAAGAATTGGAAAACGAATGACTTTTCCAACAGTGTAGAGAGGTTTTGAAATGGTTAAGTTTAAGGATTACGAGTTTGTAGACGGCGGCGTTTGCGCGGCAGCGGGTTTCACTGCGGGCGGTGTAATTGCGGGAATCAAGGCGGGAAATACCACCAAACGCGATCTGGCAATGATTTACTGCGCGGAACGCTGCAGAACCGCCGCGCTGTTCACCACCAACAAGGTTAAAGGCGCGCCGATTATTGTTTCCAAGGAACATCTTGAAGACGGTTACGCACAAGCGATAATCGTCAACAGCGGTAACGCGAACACCTGCAATCCCGACGGCGTGGAAATCGCCGAGGAAATGTGCGAGCTTACCGCCGAGGCTCTGGATATCAATGTTGACGACGTTCTCGTAGGCTCTACGGGCGTTATCGGACAGAAACTGGATATAAAGCCGATTCGGATAATGATTCCGACTCTTGCGAAGTCGCTTTCTCCCAAAAACAGCGGAGACGCCTTGGAAGCGATTATGACCACCGACACTCGCAAAAAGGAAGTCGCGGTGGAATTCGAGATGGACGGCAGAAAATGCCATGTCGGAGGTATATCCAAGGGCAGCGGAATGATTAATCCCAATATGGCGACAATGCTCGCGTTTATCACCACAGATGTGTGTATAAATGGCGAACTGCTTCAGAAGTCGCTCCGTAAAGTAGCGGATCTGACTTATAATATGGTAAGTGTGGACGGCGATACATCCACAAATGATACCCTTATTCTGATGTCCTCGGGACTGGCGAAAAACGAGGAAATCCTCTGTGAGGACAAGAGCTATGAGAGATTTGAAAACGCATTGTACGCGGTTATGATGAATCTCGCCCGTGAAACCGCCCGTGACGGAGAGGGCGCAACAAAGTTGATTGAGTGTATTGTAAACGGCGCGCCGACAGAAAAAGCGGCAAAAGCCGCCGCAAAGTCGGTTATCTCGTCCAATCTTGTCAAGGCAGCATTGTTTGCGGCAGACGCAAACTGGGGAAGAATTCTCTGCGCATTGGGCTATGCGGACGCGGATTTTGACATCAGCAAGACATCTGTGGAGCTTGCCAGTGCAAAGGGCAAACTCACCGTCTGCACAGACGGCGCAGGAATCAGTTTCTCGGAGGATTCCGCGAAGATAATCCTTTCCGAGGACGAAATCAAAATACTGATTGACCTTCACGACGGCGATGAAAGCGCGATTGCGTGGGGCTGTGATTTAACGTTTGATTACGTTAAAATCAATGCAGAATACCGCACATAAGGAGAAGCTATGTTAGTTCCAAATCACCTTGAAAAAATACTCCTCGTGGACGAATATGACGAAAACGGCACATTAAGCGGAAAAATCGTCTGCGAATGCGGTTGTGAAACGTTCGGGATAAAATATTTCGGCGAGGTTTATGAACCGGGCTGTATCGGTATGGGCAAATACGGTGAAAAATACGCTCATACCGTGAAGGCGGTCTGCCGAAATTGCGGAAAAGAGTGGCTTTTATACGATTTCGCAAAGCATGGCTATGACGGATTGATTTGCGAAGACGGAATATCCGTTCCCGATGAGGAGCTTATTGATGTTGTCGCCAATGATGAATGTGATTTTGAAGTCAATATGTCGATCGAATTTGACGATGAGGAACAATTCACCGAGGAGATTGTCGAAAATCCTCCCGATGGAATGAGTTTTGTTCCCAACGACCGTGTGAGCATCTGGAGCTGGATAGTAATCGACTTGAAATGTGCGAAAAGCGGCAAGGAACTCAAAGGATTTGTCGATAGCGAATTGGCGTAAAAGCAATAGAGGGAAGAAATATGATTAGAGTAAGGTTCCGTTCCGATGAGCATTCAAACGATGTATGTAAACTTTTGGAAAATAATTTAACAGAAAATACGGATATTTCGGACTGGCTAACGAATAAAGTGCCG
>CAYZQU010000115.1:2140-6080 GCA_964480645.1 uncultured Ruminococcus sp.
TATGACTGCTATTTTAAGAGTGACTCTGAGGAATCGGACGCAGTTGCTGTTTTCCGTTTACTGAAAGACAGCGCGATTGATTTTTCCGTCAGCATTGTTGATGATGAGCTGAATTTCATAAAAGAAATAACAGAGAGGTAAGCATTATGCAGATTGATTATGATGTAAGGGCAAATGTGATGATAGAGGCTCTGCCCTATCTTCAAAAGTACAACGACAAGGTAGTTGTGGTGAAATACGGCGGAAACGCGATGACAAACGAAGTCCTGAAACAGGCTGTAATGAAAGATATTGTAATGCTTTCAATTGTTGGAATCAAGGTGGTTTTGGTTCATGGCGGAGGTCCGGAAATCAACGAAATGCTCAAAAAGACCGGCAAGGAAAGCAGATTTGTAAACGGCTTGCGTTACACCGATGAGGAAACCATTGACATTGTACAAATGGTGTTGGCGGGCAAGGTGAACAAAGACCTTGTATCAATGCTGGAGAATCACGATGGAAAGGCAATCGGACTGTGCGGTCTGGACGGAAATCTGATTGAGGCAGAGCAGCTCAATCCCGATTTGGGGTATGTCGGCGAAATCACCGCGATTCATCCGGAGATAATTCAAAACGCGCTGGACAACGGTTACATTCCCGTGATTTCCACAGTCGGGCGCGGCAAGGACGGAACGGTTTACAACATTAATGCGGACACTGCGGCGGCGCGTATTGCCGCAGAAATGAAAGCACCGAGCCTTATACTGCTGACGGATATTAAAGGACTTCTTGAGGACAAGGACGATGAGAACACATTAATTCGCGCGGTAGGCGTTTCCGAAGTGCCGTATCTCAAAAAACAAGGAATAATTTCGGGCGGTATGATTCCTAAAATAGACTGCTGTGTCGAGGCTGTTCGGCGCGGTGTAAAACAAGCGAACATCATTGACGGGCGTATGCCGCACTCGATTCTGATTGAGCTGTTAACGGATTTAGGCGCGGGGACTATGATAGTTGCATAAGGAGAACAAAATGGGACCAATTGAACAATTCAATAAATATGTAATGCATTCTTATGGGCGTTATGACCTTGTAATGAACAAGGGTGAACACGAAACCGCCGTTGATGAGGACGGCGAGGAATATATCGACTTCGGTTCGGGAATCGGCACAAACTCACTCGGATACTGCAATGAGGACTGGGTAAACGCTGTCTGTGAGCAGGCTCACAAGCTTCAGCACAATTCAAACTATTACTACACCAAGGTTCAGGCGGATTTTGCGGAAAAACTGTGCGAGACTGCGGGCTACACCAATATGTTTTTCGGAAACTCCGGCGCGGAAGCGAACGAATGCGCTATCAAAATCGCGCGTAAATACAGCTTTGACAAGTACGGTAAAAACCGCAATAAAATAATCACGCTTGTCAATTCATTTCACGGAAGAACTCTCTGTACGCTCTCCGCAACGGGTCAGGACGTTTTTCACAACTACTTCTTCCCTTTTGTGGAGGGATTTATAAATGTTGAAGCGAATAACATCGCCGATTTGCACGAAAAGTTAGACGATTCCGTTTGCGCAGTTATGTTCGAGTACATACAAGGAGAGGGCGGAGTATGCGCGCTTGATAAGGATTTCGTGGACGAGATTTTCAAGCTCTGCGCCGAAAAGGATGTTCTCACCATTGCGGACGAGGTTCAGACGGGTGTAGGACGCTCCGGGAAATTCCTCTGCGGAGACCACTTCGGTCATAAAGCGGACTTGACTACCCTCGCAAAGGGATTGGCGGGCGGACTTCCGATTGGAGTGTGCTTGTCGGGTGAAAAATGTGCTAATGTGCTGACTCCGGGAACGCACGGTTCCACATTCGGCGGAAATCCGATTTCCTGTGCGGGGGGACTTGCAGTACTGAAAAAAGTAACCTCCGCCGGATTTCTTGACGAAGTAACGAAAAAGGGCGAATACTTCCGCGAAAAGCTGCTCCAAATGCCCGAGGTGAAGTCCGTTTCGGGAATGGGACTTATGATCGGTATTCAACTTAAATCCAAAAACGCAGGCGATGTTGCCAAATCCGCGCTTGAAAACGGACTGCTGGTTCTCACCGCCAAAACTAAGGTTCGTCTGCTGCCGCCGCTTACGATCACTTACGAAGAAATCGATAAGGGGTTGGCGATTCTTGAAGAGGTGCTTAGGTAAAAACAGATAAAGGGGTTATGTCATGTCGGAACTTACAGCAATGATGAATATTGGCAAGGAAATAGCTCGAAAGCTCACATCAGTTGGGATTGATTCTCCTGAAAAGCTGATTGAACTCGGCTCAAAACAGGCATTCTTAAAGTTGAGAGAAGCGTATCCAAACGTTTGCCTTGTGCATTTGTTCACCTTGGAGGGTGCGATTTACAACACTGAATACAACAGGCTTTCCGAGGACAAGAAGAAAGAACTAAAGGAATTCAGTGATTCTTTGAAACACGCAGACGATTGTGAGGTTGAGGAATGAAAAAGTTTGACGAAAAATACCAATTGCTTGAGGAAATGTACCGTGACGGATATTTTTCCCAATTTTTTGGTGGATAAAATCAAGTTGTTGATACAAAATGTCATTGATTTTCTTGAAACGGGCGAACAAGATTTGGACAAAATCCAAAAGGAATTCGATAAAATGACTGTCGCGATAAATGACCTTGAAGAAGAATTTGAGGAAAACGACAGCGAGATTGAAACGGTTGCCCGTGACAGTATCTGCATAACCGTGAGATATATTCTGGAGTGGTTCGGTATTGATATTGACGTTGAAGACGCTATCGGCGAACGTGATTGGTAAATGGTAAGAATGATGATGAACAAATCCATTGAGGAACTGGAAAACTCTTACTGGGAAGACAGCGATTTTGATTCCTACGTGGTGCGAACGGTTCAAACCGCGCGAAAAAAGCCACTGTCCGAGCTTACAGATGAAGAAATCCGTGTTTTAGTGAGCCAAAAGGTCGGATTGAAATATGTTCTTCCGATGGCGGTCGCGATACTCAAGCGAAATCCCCTAACGGAAGCAAGCCTTTATGAGGGTGACTTGCTGGAGTGTATGTTAAGATTATCATCATCGGACTGGAGTAACAATCCCGAAGAATTGCGTGAATTACGTTTGATTGTTCAAACGAACCAATCCGCGTTTGATGAAGAAATCACGGAACTTATGAAAAATTTTTTACAATCTGAGGAGGTGTGATAGAAATCAATATCAGAACAATGACAATTTCGGATTACGATGCCGTTTACGTCCTTTGGACTTCCTGTAAGGGAATGGGGCTGAATAATCTCGATGATTCCCGCGAGGGAATAGAACGTTTTCTTCTCCGTAATCCCGAAACCTGCTTTGTCGCCGAATCGGGCGGTAAAATCGTGGGCGTAATAATCACGGGACATGACAGGCGGCGCGGATACATATATCATACCGCTGTAAATCTCGAATTTCGCCGACAAGGAATCGCAAAACAACTCGTTGATACTGCCCTAAGCGCATTAAAAAAGCAAGGCATAAACAAGGTCGCTCTTGTTGTGTTTGATAGAAACAACGATGGCAACGCGTTTTGGGAGAAAATCGGATTTTCACCTCGTGAAGATTTGGTTTACAGAAACAAATCTCTTACGGAGATTATCCGAATTGATACATAAATTTGAAAGGAAGATAGATATGAAACATTTATTAAAGCTGCTGGACCTCAGCACTGAGGAGATCGTGGATCTGCTGAACTTAGCGGATCAGCTCAAGTACGAACTTAAACACGGAATCAAGCACCACACTCTGGCGGGTATGACGTTGGGAATGATTTTCCAGAAATCCTCCACGCGGACGCGCGTTTCATTTGAAACGGGAATGTACCAGCTTGGCGGGCAGGCTCTGTTCCTGTCCTCGCGCGACCTGCAAATCGGACGCGGTGAGCCTGTTCAGGACACTGCACGC
>CAYZQU010000116.1:0-6072 GCA_964480645.1 uncultured Ruminococcus sp.
TGCAAAGCCGATGCAAGGGCGAACATAAGTCCCATAGTGGCGATATAACGTGATTTTTTCATGATTCACCCACTAACCTACTGTAACATCGGCGCTTTCATCCGAGCCGACAACGGCAACAGTGATCTTGTTGGGAACGCAGATTATACTCTGTCCCGATGAACCAATAAAGCCTGTTTTTTCGCATATTTTATCGGGGCAAGAGACTTTGGTCAGGCGGATCTTTCCGTTTTTGACTTCAAATTCCGCATCGATTCCATCGAAGCGGAACAAGCCGTCCTTGTCGAGCGAAAGCTCATACCGAATATCTCCGCAGCGTATTACAGCCGTCCGCGAACCGCTGCCCGGACGGTTTATTATAAATATCGCCGCAATGCTGCCGAAAAGAATAATCCCTATAATGACAGCCTCAAAAGGCTTTATTAGGTGGAAATTTTTATTCATTTTTCCACACCTCGAGCTTATAACTGCAATCCTCGGCGAGTGAAAAATCAACATTTTCACCTATATATATCGTATTTTTGTCGGTAACTGCGATAATCCCCAGCTGCGGATCTTCCATGTATTTTCCAAGCGAATCCGTTCCCTCGATGAAGATAAGGGTTGAAAGAAAATCCGACAGGATTCCACTGTTACATATAACTGTTACCGAGGTAAGATCGGTCTCGCAGGGCATTCCGTTTGAGAGGTCGAAAATGTGGATATACCGCTTGCCGTCGATTTCAAAGAAACGTTCGCTGCCTCCCGAGGTCGAGAGAAAGCATTCGTCCGTATGAAGCGTGCCGAGGGATTTTTTACCGTCTGCCGGATCTCTTATTGAAACCGAGAATTTCTCGCCATTAGGTTTCTTTCCGTGTAAAAGCACCGATGATGTCATAGAGACGATACAGCATTCGTCGCCGAGCTGCTCTGCGACCTTGTCCAGAGCATAGCCTTTTGCGACGCTGCCGACATCAATAGAGCCGTTTTCGTCGGCAAAGCTCATGGTGTCGAGCGAAAACGACGCATTGCGAAAGCTTTTCAGGGCATCCGAGAGCATCTCCTCCGAGGGAACCGTTGGTTCGTCGGAGCTTATATTCCACGCGTCGGTGATGTCTCCTGCGAATATGCTGACATTTCTGTCATAGATTTCGCTGAGCTGAACCGACTGCTCAATAAGCTCTGCGGTATAGTCTGAGATGGCAACGTCAAGCCGATTGTTTACAGAATAAATGTCGCTTTTTTTGTCGTAGCGGTCAAAGAGTCCGCTGAGACATGTCAGCGTATTGATGGCAAGATCAACGTCCGAAGCCGTTCCTTTGACAGAAGCAACGGTATCCATGACAAAAACCGTCCGCTGTGTTTGCAAATCGTCCGAGCCGCATCCGGTGAGAGCAATGCAGCAGATTGCCGCAACAGCAAGAGATTTGATTCTCATAACCAAAATGCTCCTTTCCAAAAATGCAACATAATTATTATATCATATTTTGTGCCGAATTTCAATAGGTTTGTGTTGTTTTTGCAAAATTTCGTCATTTTCTACAATGAAGAGCTTGGATAAGACGTTTATTTTTAAAACTGCATAATGAAGCAAAACCATGGCTAGCAATGAGTGGTCGTCTGCCACGACAACAACATTTACTTTTCAGAAGAAATATGATAAAATAAAGGTATGAAGAAAACATTAAAAGAAAGGCTGTCAGAACTGACAGATCCGAGGAGACAGTACGGAAACATACGGCACAAACTTGAAGATATTATCAATAGGGCTATGCACGGTGATATGTGGAGGGGAAGACTTTGTTGCAATGGGGGACTTCGGCAAAGAAAGTTAGGAATTTTTGCTCAAATTTCTTGAACTCCCGACAGCGATACTTTCAGAAGAGCGTTTGAAAAAATAAATTCGGAGAAATTGTCGGAATGCCTTGTGAATTAGCTTAATGAGCAGTTTCCAGAGAGAGGCATTATTGCTGTTGACGGGAAATCATCTGCAACATCGGAAACAAGGAACATAAGGCATATCACGTTGTCGGTGCGCTTGCTGCAGAAACGCAGATAACCGTGAACAATCTGCTACTTTCGAAAAAGGTCATGGTCGAATAGAAATCCGAGAATATTTCCTCGCAACGGATATTAATTGGCTTGAACGTATCATTGATATGTGCGGTATTGCGGAACAAGTCGATACCGTTATAGCAATACAGCGTGACGGCTGCTCCGATGAGCAGCTTAAGCAAGAGCAGGAGGTGTTGAATGACCTTTATGACCGTTTTGTCAAAGCACACGGCAATATAAACGACCCGATTAACCGCCGCCTGTTTCAAGACGATATCCGCGCTCCAAAGCTTAGCGCACTGGAGATTGAGTGCAAAAACGAGCACAATGAGATATTTTTTCGCAAGGCGGATATCTTTTCCAGGCGGACGGTAAATCAACATCGTGCTCCGGATCACGCCGACAACGCAATGGAGGCACTGCACATTTCGCTTAACTTAAGGCAGCGCGTCGATATAGAGTATATATCTAAATTATGCGGTAAGTCCGAAGACGAAGTAATTGACGAGCTGGGCGAAAATATATACTGCAACCCAGCCGCAAATAACGGTGACAAATACAGCGGCTGGGAAACAGCAGAAGAATATCTGTCCGGACACACTAAAGAGAAACTCGGTCTGGCAATGGTAAAAGCCGAAGAAAATCCCGATTTTGCCCGTAATGTAGAGGCATTGAAAAAGCATCAGCCGATTTCTGTTCCAATCACGGGAATCGGCTTTCGTCTCGGCTCAATGTTTGTTCCGAAGGAAATGTTTACACAGTTTATGTGGGATACCTTTGAAACATCTCCGCTGCATAAAGCCAGTGTCTTTGAAAAGGATATGATTTCAGCCGAATATATTTCGGCATTAAACGAGTGGCGAATCCCGAACAAAACTAAGGAACACAGCGTAAAAATTGATGAAATGTTTGGAACGAGCAGGATTAACGCCTACGGGTTGACAGAGCTTACACTTAACCAGAAAAGGGTTGAAATTAAGGATATAACAATTGACGATAATGGGAACGAAAAGTATGTGCTTAACCGCAAGGAAACCATTCTTGCAAGGGAAAAGCAGCGAAAAATTGAAACCGCTTTTCACGATTGGGTGTTGTCCGACTCTGAGCGAATCAAACGCATTGAGACAATTTTTAACGAGCGATACAATTCCATAACCCCGCGGAAATATGACGGAAGCTATATAGTTGTTCCGGGAATGGCGGCAGGCTTGGAATTTATGCCGCACCAGAAGAATGCCATAGCCCGTTTTGCGGGCGGCGGCTGCGGTCTGGTGGCACACGAGGTAGGCGCAGGAAAAACCGCGTTTTCGGCAGGATTGGGAATGTACCTTAAATCCATAGGCGCAATAAACAAGCCGATGTATGTTGTTCCAAACGCAGTTATCGGACAATTCGGAGAAGAGTTTATGCGATTCTTTCCCGAGGCGAGTGTCCTTGTAGCAAATGATAAGGATTTTGAAAAGCAGAATCGGCGGCGTTTTTTGGCTAAAATATCTGCGGGTAATTATGACGCGGTTATTATTTCACAGTCACAATTCGAGAAAATACCGCTCTCGCTTGAACGACAGGAGGAAATGTATGACAAAAAAACAAATGAACTTACCCTTTCAATTGCTGAAATAAAAAAAGAGAACGGTGAGAGACTGTCGGTAAAAAAGCTTGAATCTCAACGCAAGTCGCTTCAAAAAAATATTGAGAAGCTGCGCGCGGAATTCAAAAAAGACAATTTCATTACCTTTGAGGATCTGGGTTGTGATTACCTGATAGTGGACGAGGCTCACAATTACAAGAATCTTGCTCTTTTCAGTAAAATGCATAATGTGGCGGGAGTAAACACAAGCAGTAACTCTCAGCGGTCATTTGACCTCGAATGCAAAACTCGATACTTGCAGGAAATAAATAACGGTGGCGGTGTTATTCTTATGACGGGTACACCAATTTCCAACGCAATTTCCGAGATGTTTGTGTGGCAGTATCTGCTGCAATATCCGCGTCTTAAAGAGCTTGGCATTGAGTATTTCGACAACTGGGCAAGCGTTTTCGGCAATATTACTCAAGCGCTTGAGGTAAAGCCCAGCGGGTCGGGATTCCGTATGCGGACACGTTTTTCGCAATTCGTCAACCTCCCGGAGCTGTGTAACATCTTTGGTGAGATAGCGGATATTGTAAAGACATCCGAGCTTGATATTCCCCTGCCGCAAATTTCAGGTGGTAAGCCTGAAATGATTATTTGTGAGAAGTCGCCCACGCAGGAGGAACAAACAGAAGACGGGCTGGCACGCGCGAAAAGAATTGAAAATAAGGAGGTAGAACCGTGGGAAGATAATATGTTGGCTATCTGTACCTATATGACAAAGGTTGCGCTTGACGGTCGGATTCTTGAACCCGCTGCGGAGGATTTCGAGGGGAGCAAGGTAAATAAATGTGTTGAAGAAATACTTGCTATCGGCAAGGAACGCCCCGACACCGTGCAGGCTGTATTCTGTGATACAAACACTCCGACGAGTGACGGTTTTTCTGTATATAAAGATATAAAGGAAAAACTAATAGCTTCAGGACAATACAATCCTGATGAAGTAGCGTTTATACACGACGCCAAGAACGACAAGCAGAAAGTTGAGATGTTCGCAAAGGCAAATGAAGCAAAAATTCGCGTTATTATCGGCTCAACACAAAAGCTCGGTACAGGTGTAAACATTCAGCAGCGACTTATCGCGCTGCACCACCTTGACGCGCCGTTTCGTCCATCGGATATAGAGCAGCGCAACGGTCGGGGTATAAGGCAAGGCAATACAAATCCGGAGGTGTTTGTTGCCTATTACGCGACGCGGGGAACGTTTGACACATATCGCTGGCAGCTCCTTGAAAAGAAGCAGGCGGTAATCGCACAGATTATGTCGGGGAAACCAGCCGCGAGGACTTGCGAAGATATAGATGAGGTCGCGCTGACCTTTGCAGAAATGAAGGCTGCCGCAACAGATAATCCTCTTATTGCTGAAAAGCTGACGGTTGATAATGAGGTTGCCCGTCTTACGCTCCTGAAAAATGATTATATTTCCCGGCAAACCGCCCTTGCCGAAAATGTAAAAGAAAAATATCCTCAGCAAATTGCCACATTAGAGCGGCGTTTGAAAAACGTTTTTGAGGATATTAAAACCGTTGCTGACAATCCCCTTGATGATACTTTCCATATGGAAATGGGAGGCAAGAAATTTTATGAACGTTCAGTAGCGGCGACGGAAATCGAGGCGCACGTAAAGAAATATATGTATGGCGAAGAATTCCGTGCGCACGAACCAATATTTGTCGGCAATTTTCACGGATTTGAATTTGGGCTGAAGCACACAGGCGGAAACGAGCTGAGCATTTTGCTGAAAGGAAAAAACACTTATTCATCAAATTACGCTTTCAGCGGCAGCGGTGCTCTGACTCGTCTTGACAATCTTTTTTCAAAGATACAGGAGCAGCCGGGTGATATACAGTCTCAAATTGATTTCCAGAATAAGCAGCTTCAAAACGCAAAAGAAATGCTGGGCGTTCCGTTTGAGTATGAAGCGGAGCTGACAGAGTTGCTTGAAAAGCAAGCGCATTTGAATATGCAGCTTGAATTCGGAGAAACTCCGGTCGAGGAAATCATTGACGAAGAAAACGACGAGGGCGAATCGCCCGAAATGTAAACACGGAATATCGGGTGGTGCATCATGCACCATCTTGAGAGCAGGGTTTTTCGGACAGGTGGTGCATCGTGCACCACCTTGAGAGCAGAATTTCTCGGATAGGTGGTGCATCGTGCACCACCTTGAGAGCAGGGTTTTTCGGATAGGTGGTGCATCATGCTCCACTTTAATTGTTGAAAGGAAAAATTTATGAATTTATCGAAAATAGTACGCCGCATGGAGGAAATTGTGCGACTGAATGTTGTGTTACATCAGATTGACGCAATCTCCGATATTGCCTCGATTATTACAAGGCAGGAACTGGGTGTCCCATTAACCTCAGCCTACTGGATTACCCGCGGCGAGGGGACAGATTTAGCGT
>CAYZQU010000117.1:0-2943 GCA_964480645.1 uncultured Ruminococcus sp.
CGATAATACGCCACATTCTCCTCGGAAATAGCGGTGACGATCATCGAGAGGTTATGACCGTTGCGCGTTTCATCAAGGTCGTAGCTCGGCACGGTGAACTCATCGCACTCGGAGAGTGATTCACGGGCTTGGATTCCTGCGGTGTTCTGCTCCTCGGTCCAACCGTTATGCGGATTCGCCCAGCCCCACAGCCATGTTTCCGAGGAATCGCTCTCCGAGCCGATAATCGAGCAACCGAACGTCTTATCGCCGAATGTAATGGTCATTTCACCAAGGTCGATTCCCCAGTTACACTTGCCGATTACCTGCCCGAACGCACGCTGACGCGCGATTCCCGTGCCGATAGTCAAATCCGCGAGACTGTAAATGTCACTGCGGTCGAACTTGATCGGAATGTTCAAAATAGACTTCTTACTCATTAGAATTCTCCTTAAAATTTAATATGTATAAGCGTTTCTCGGCGAAACGCCTTTTACCGTTGTTCATCAAAGCTCAATTGAATACCACTTGCCCGGCTCGTCCTCGTATCCGTCATAAACCGCGTCAATAAGCCATTTTCCGTCAACGTTCCTGATTACGAATTTGTGCTTGTTGCAGGCTGTTCCTTTTTTGAAGTGGGTTTCCACAACGGCGCGCGCCGCTGTTTTCATAATGAAATTCACCGTACATTCGCCGTCGATATAGTGGTATCTCGTCGGATAGCCAAACGAACACCTTTCAGATTTTTCGTAAAACTTATCGGTACAATAAGGCTCTATGATTTCGTCATAACGCTCCTCATATTCATCAAATAACTCTGACGCTCCCGGCGCGATCTGACTTTTCTCGATTCCAAGCTCTTCCTTTTTTCGCTCAAGTTCTTTTTTGCGTTCGCGGACTTCATTTTCGAGAGCGTTCAATTCCCTCAAAACACCGAACAGAAGATTGCATATTTCGTCCTGTTTGTCCTTGAACTTATCGTTAGCCTCATTAATGATTTCCATAGAACCCCCTCAACTCCTATCCGACAACTATCAGCAAATCTCGGTTATCGACCACTTGTCGGGCTTGTCCTCATAGCCTCTATAAACCGCGTCAATAAGCCATTTTCCATCAACGTTGACAAGAACGAACCTATGCGTCTTATTCAAAGTACTCTCAATGAAATGTGTAATCACCTCGGCTCTTTTTGCGGACTTCATTATGAAATTCGCCCTGCAGTGACATTCCTCGTCATCAATATATGCGTATTTCGCCGGATCCCCCATTGAGGCGCAAAATCCTCTTTTAAGGTGCTTTTCGGTGCAGTACTTTGGTCTGATTTCCTTCAGCTTTGCTTTATAATCATTCCAATGCGCTCTTTCCTCGGGAGATTCCTGATACTCCGGAATTCCACGCTCTTCCTTCTCTTTTCGGAGAACCTCACTGCGCTCAAAGGCGGCTTTTTCGATTGCGTTAAACTCCCTCAAAACGTCAAACAGAAATCCGCAAACCTCGTCTTGCCTGTCCTTGAATTTTTCGTTTGCCTCGTTAATAATTTCCATATTTCCTCCTTATTTTAATGGCAAATCAAGAACCACGCACACCTGCGGTGTTCAGTACCGTTTGCGTTTTGGATTTGCACTGCTCTCGGATAAGTTATTGTGCGTTATAACACAATAACCGCCAACTATCAACTATTCACTGTCAACTGTTACTTGATTCCTGTCGGCGACCAGCTGCTGTCCGAGCCGGAACGCCAATAAACCTCGTCCAACTGCCACGTTCCGTCAATCAGGCGATATACGAACTTGTACTGATGTGAGTATTTCGCCGTATCGCGAATCTGAACCGACGCCATTTCCGCCTTGCGCATTGTGAACGTTGCCTCACACTCATCGTCAATGTAGCCGTAGGTCTGGGGGTCTCTCCATGAGATACAATAGCCGCGTTTTTGCAGCTTATCGGAAAAATTCGCTCCGGCTACAATTTTTTTCATTTCGGCGCGGACATAATCGGAGAGATCTCTGTCATCGTCCGTATATGTCGATTGCGAGATTCCGTTTGTGTCTTTGTCCGCCTCGATTTTCTTCTCACGCTCTACCGCTTCCTTTTCAAGAGCGTTGATTTTCCTCAACAGCTCGAACAGCGGCTCACAGATTTTGTCCTGCATATCCGCGTAATTTTTGCTTGCCTTGTTAATAATTTCCATATTTAATCGCGTCCCTTCTGAACCTGTCTGTCGGCTTCATCATAAGAATCCAACAGATTATCCAAAATCTCAAGTGAGATAGGCTCGTCATCCTGATACAGCGAAACCTGCGCGCCCGCACCGCAAAGGGAGTCTATCATTTCACGGAAAACACGCTTTCTGTCAACACCGCTTAAATCCTCCAACACATCGAAGTCCTCCAAATCAAACTCCATAACGAAGTCATCGGATTCAATCCGGCTTTTAATATCGCTCATTGACAGAGAACTGTCAAATCCGCGAAGGATTTTGACATATTTTACCACGGAGTTGTCCTTGGCAATTTTCAGTTTAATAATATCCATATTCGGATTCCTTTCATTTACAGAATGTCTCTGGGCAAACCGTCAAACAGCGCGTCCATTTCCTCATAGGATAATCCGCGGATAAGCACCCAACCGTCCTTTTCCGCAAGGAAATACGGCTTTAAGCGTTTCATGGCTTCGCTGTATTCTATCATACCTATAACAGCGTCTTTTGTTATGCTGACCATGGAGATGATCCACTTGTCAATTTTCTTATCCTCTATCGCCCATTGCTTTTCCGGTTCAAGCGGGAAAAGCGAATCGGCAGTTTCGGTGAGCGCGAACGCCACGATTATGCCGCCGTTATCATTCTGATACACACGCGGATTGGCTTGATAAGCTTCCTCCCAGCGAGTGTTCAACTCGTCAAAATTGTTCATTTTTCCTCCTTATTTGCCGCCTTTGCCGTTGCCGCTTCCGTTGCCGCTC
>CAYZQU010000117.1:2953-6028 GCA_964480645.1 uncultured Ruminococcus sp.
ATTCAAAACCACGCTAACGAGCTGACGCTCGTGTGCGTTCGCTAAGCGTCACAGATTGACCGCTTGCGGTCATTCGCGCACCTTTGGTGCTCGGCAACGCTTGCGTTTTGAATTTGCATTGCTCTCGGATAGGTTGTTTTGTTATTGCGTTTTTGATTTGCACTTCTCTCGGAAAGGTTATTGTTTGGTATAACACAATAACCGCCAACTGCTAACCGTTTATTTTCTACCTATTCTCACAGTATACCACACGGGAAATGCAGAAACTCGTATTCTTTAATCAGCTTATCAAGCCACGGGTCGTGAATTCCCAATGATTTCGCGTCATACATCAGCCCGAAATCATCCGACACCAAAGCCGAAATTTCTTCATCATTGCAAGCCGAGAACGACTTTTTATAAGCCTCTTCGCGAATCTTATCGCATTTCGGATTTTCCTCGGTCTTCTTCTCCTTAACGAGGTTGTAAACCCGCATCCATTCGCTGTCAAATTCCTCAATGTCACGCTGTTCAAGTGCCTTATCTACAATGGTCCTCGACATTATGCCAGGGAGATTGTCAAGCATTTTACGAAAATTCATTATTTGTCCTCCTTATTTTAATGGCAAATTCAAAACCACGCAAACGAGCTGACGCTCGTTTGCGTTCGCTAAGCGGTACTTCACACCTGCGGTGTTCAGTACCGCTTGCGTTTTGAATTTGCACTGCTCTCGGATAGGTTGCTTTGTTATTGCGTTTTGGATTTGCACTTCTCTCGGAAAGATTATTGTTTGTTATGACACAATAACTGTCAACTGTCAACTATTCACTGTACACTGCCATCAGTGGTTATGCCAATCTGTGAACGTGAAATCATCTTCCAGATTGTCATACGCGCCGCACGCCAACTCGCCGTTCCAACCGTCGCTGAACTGGAACGAAAATTCACTGCCGTTAAAGTGCAGACTTTCCGGCTTGAACGACTCTATGAACTTATCCAGCTTGAACATCGGATAAAGCTCACGAATCCGCGCCGCGACATCGGGCTTTTCCACCGAGCCGTTATTGGGTGAATCGTCAAAATAATCGGACAAATCGGAAATCTGCTCATCACCGTAAATCAGTTCGTCCAAATCATCCTTTTTGTGGGATTTCAGAAACTCCTCGTCCGTCAGACCTTTCATCTCCCAGAACGGATAACCGCAGCCCTCCATATCCATAAAGAGGTTGTACAGAACACAGTCGTTGATTTGCTTTTCGTTTTCGGCAACGCGCTTCTCAAGCTGATTGATGTACTCCTCAATTCCTTTGGCGATTTCCTCCGGCTTGTCCGACTTGATGAACGGCAGCAGCGGACCGACAAACTCCTCATCACGCTCCTGTATATTCTCGAGTATGTCCTCGTCAATCGAGATAACCTCGTCGTCGTAGCTCTTGTTCTCGTAAACGCCTTGAAATCCAAGTTTGAACGTGCCCTTAGCCTTGAAGATTTCCTCATCCTCGTCATAAATAACCGTAACCATATTTTGATTTCCTTTCTGTACAGATTTCCTGTTGTATCACGACAATGAAATTCCGCTGTTCATATTATATCAAATAATTTGATGTTTGTCAAGCGATTTTTCATAAATATAAAATAATCCGGAAATATTTCGTTTTTCTCTTGACAATTGATTCCAAAACCGTTATAATGAATATAGGTAGGAAAATCGGGAATGTGTGCGGTTCGACACGTTGTAACCAAAATCAACGTGCGAACAACGCAGGCAAATCGAGAAATCGAGCATTTACGACGTAGCGCAGCGGAGTCGTGAATGCTCGGATAGTGAGCGGAGCGAACGGTTCTTGATTTGCAAATCAAAATCAGGAGGTTATTATGAGGAAAAGGTTTATGGCGGTATTTACCGCAGTGATGATGATTTTCACGTTGATTCCGGCGGGAATATCATTCGCGGAAGCGGCTGGGGGGGCTGTTCTGAAGCTCCACTACAATCGTCCGGACGGCGACTATGACGGTTGGAACGTCTGGACGTGGAACACCGGCGCAACCGACGGTGCTTTCGAGTTCGCCGAGGAAAACGGCGAAATGGTTGCAACTATCCCCATTGGCGGAACAGCGACCGAAATCGGCTATATCATCCGCAAGGGTGATTGGGAAGCAAAGGATGTTGACGGGGATCAGTTCTTTGATGTTGCCGAGATGGTTTCCGGTACGGTTCACGCGTATGTGGAGTCGGGCACTCCCGGCGCGCGCAAGGAATACGGCGAGGACGCCGTAAAGGGCGTTCGTATGGTTAGCGCGCGTTATGACGGTGATAAGACTATCACTGCTCTGTTTACCGCGAAGATAGAGGACGACCTCAACACATATTTCTCGCTTTCGGGCAAGGACGGCGCGATTGCTATTGACAAGGTTGAAGCAATCTCCGATACCGAATATCACCTTACCATCGCGGAGAAACTCGACCTCACCGAGGTGTATACCATCACCGCTAATGGCAATGAATCCAAGCTGACTTTGCCGAATGTATTCTCAACTAAGGAGTTTGAGGATCAGTACACCTACACGGGCAATGACCTTGGCGCGACCTACACAAAGGAAAAGACCACTTTCCGCGTATGGGCGCCGACCGCGAAAGCCGTTAAGGTTTACCTTTACAAGGGCGGAAGAGACGGCACTGCGGATATGGAGGGCGCTGTCGAGCTGAAATCCGATGTAAACGGAACTTGGGTAGGTGAGAAAGAGGGCGACCTCGCGGGCAAATACTACAAATACAATGTGGAATTTGCCGATTCTTCCGTTTCCACCTGTGACCCGTACGCTCGTTCGGCAGGTCTGAACGGCAAGCGCAGTATGATTATCGATCTCGATTCCACCGACCCCGAGGGTTGGGCTGAGGATAAGAATCCCAACGCGGATCTCAAGCCTACCGACGCGGTTATTTACGAGCTGCATATTCGTGACCTTTCAACTCATGAAAGCTCCGGAATTGAGAACAAGGGCAAGTATCTGGGGCTTACCGAAACGGGAACAAAATCTCCGTCCGGTGTTTCCACAGGTATCGACCACATCAAGGAACTGGGCGCAACGCATCT
>CAYZQU010000118.1:0-5928 GCA_964480645.1 uncultured Ruminococcus sp.
CACATAGAGGGAGAGCCCCCGGGCGGCGGCCAGATCGGGACGGCAGGCGGTGTTTTTAAGCTCTCCCGAAACGTCCCATACAGAGTGAATTTCACCCTTGTCACAGACAAGATTCGTTCTTATTGAGAGATTCTCGTTTATTACTCTGGGGTTGGAGGAGATTTTCAGAGTGTTTGAGGTGAAATCCGTTTCGTAATCGGTGGAATAGGTATCGGTCGCGATACAGATTTTATCTTCCATCTGCGCGTGGATCTTACATTCCGCCAGAATTTCACATGACAAAATCCCGCCGGCACGGTTCGGGTCGCTGTCGGATTTGGGAATCAACTCGAGGTTCATAATCGAGATTTCGGGGAAACACTGATGACTGTCGGTTATTCCGTCAACATCGAGAATCGCGCTTATCGGAATATCCGCCGTCATTTTTTCGGTATGTGAAGCGCCGCCTGTTTCGGGATTGGAGATTCCGTACAGCGCCGAAATTGCGACCGTTCCTTTAAGCACCGCTTTATCCGCAATCACGCGCAAATCCGTAACCTTGGGAACGGCTGAACACTGCATATTAAACGCGATTCCATCGGTTCCCGTTTCAATTTCCTCTCGGATTACCACTTGTTTTTCGGCAGAGAGCGTTTTTCCGCAACAGTTGACCTCCACGGTCTTCACCTGAAGTTCCTCGGGAATCTCCGGCAGTGTGTATTCCATACCGGCGGTTGCTTTCACCCGACAGGAAACAGCTCCTCGAACGTCGATACGCCGAGGGCTGACCGCGCGGCAGTTGCAGTAGTCGGACTTCATCGACAGAGAAACCGCGGGAGTTACGTTAGGCATATTTTTCCGCGCCATATCGACTGTTTTGTTGTAGGTGTAGCGTTGGTCGACACAGTAGATGTCGTTGGAGTTTTCCGACATATACAGCACCTTTATGTATACCACGCCGTCAATATTCAGCTTGCAATCTCCCGAAACGTTGTATGAAACGACTTTCGTGCATAAAGTGCATGACAGAATCTTGATAATGTCGTGGCAGTAGTCGGGCAGTACATAGTCCAGTTAAACGACTTGTTCCGCTTGACCGTCATAGACGCTCTCGTCAATGTAAACGGCAGCTTTGGTAATATCTTCCATAAAAATCCTCCTTCGGAATTTTGGTGTAATTGTTTTCAGTGGTATTGTATGCTTGTATACGGGCAAGTATGACAAGTTATTCCGATAGATTTTTTGGAAAAGATATTGAAATAATTTTTCTGATGTGTTATAATAATATTGTATGTGGAATTTTTTTGCTCAATCAGAATATATGTGCCCTCTTGCGGAATAATATATATAGGATAAGCTTAACGGCAACGCAGGCAAATCCGGAATGCGTCCGAGAAAGCGGAACAAAGTGGAGCTTTCTCGGGCAGGCAAGGACAGACAAGGGTGAAACGAAGTGCGGCCCTTGTCTGTCCGATTTCGGATTTGCTTTAAAAATAAGAGGGGATTGGAAATGAACGAGGAACAGGCTCCGTTTACCGAGGAGCAGAACCAACAGATAATCGATACGGGGATAGTCGCACCGGGAAACGCCCTGCACAATATCTATTGCCTGACGATAATCGGGCAGATTGAGGGACATTACACGCTACCTCCGCAAAATAAAACCACCAAATACGAGCATATTATTCCCGCGCTGGTGGCAATCGAGGAAGACAGCTCCATCGAGGGGCTGCTTATCGTGCTTAATACCGTAGGCGGTGACGTCGAGGCGGGATTGGCGATTGCCGAACTGGTTTCGGGAATGTCAAAGCCTACTGTTTCAATAGTAGTGGGCGGCGGACATTCAATCGGCGTTCCGCTGGCGGTATCCGCGAAAAGGAGCTTTATTGTACCGTCCGCGACAATGACAATCCACCCCGTGAGGATGAATGGTATGATGTTGGGCGTTCCGCAGACGATGGACTATTTTGAGAAGATGCAGGAACGCATTACGCGGTTTGTGACGAACAACAGCAAGATGAAATCGGAACGCTTCAAGGAGCTTATGATGGAGCGCGACGAGTTGGTGCTTGACGTCGGAACGGTGCTTGACGGAAAGAGCGCGGTCAAAGAGGGATTGATAGATTCCCTCGGCGGGCTTTCCGACGCGGTAAACTGCTTATACAAACTGATTGAAAAGGAAGAACGCAAATCGGCGGAGAAATCCGCGAAATCGGGGAAATCCGCAAAAGGAGGTAAGTCCGCGTCGAAAAAACGAAGCAATACCGTGCGGATAACTCCCTCAACCTCGCGGACGGATAGCGCAACGGCAGTGAAATCTGTTTTTCCGAGAGGAGAAATAAGATATAATGATTGGAGTGGTGAAAGATGATTAGGACAATCGCTGATCGTGAAAACGAATTTGAAGAAGACAGAAACCAAAATATTGACTGCGAAATTGAGGGCAATATGCACAGCGCGTTTGCGTATGATATGATGAGAACCTTGTATTTCGGCAGCTTCTGAGTCAAATCCGGGCGGGAGACCGCTCGGTGTACATAGAAAATTACAAGCAGCCCACCGGTAACTAATGCAAATTCCGCGCGCAAGCGCGGACGAAGCGAACGAAGTGAGTGAGTACGCGCTTAGACGAAGTCAAACGCGAAGCGTTTGACTGGCGCGGAATTTGCCATATAGATAGGGGATAAATATGGACATAATAAATGTAATCATTCAGGCGATAGTTCAGGGATTGACGGAGTTTCTGCCCGTTTCAAGCTCGGGACATTTATCGGTAATTCAGCACATCACGGGTTATTCGGGTGAAACGGCGCTGATTCTGTCGATTGTTTTACATATGGGAACGCTTGTCGCGGTCTTTGCGGCATTTTGGAAGACCATCTGGGGTATGATAACGGAGTTTTTCAAGACGATCGGCGATATTTTTACGGGGAAGTTCTCATGGAAAAATATGAACGCCAACCGCCGAATGATGTTTATGGTAATAATTGCCACTTTGATTCTTGTTCCGGTTTATATGTTTAAGGACTTTTTCACAGCGCGTCAGGGAGACGGCGATATTGTTTTCGAGGGTGTGGCGTTCCTTTTCACGGCGGTTCTGCTGTTTTTGTCGGATAAGTGCGCGAATAACACAAAAACCGGCGAACAGATGACTGTTAAGGACGCGATAACCGTTGGATTATTCCAATGTGTGGCACTGTTTCCGGGAGTTTCGCGCTCCGGGTCTACAACCGCCGCGGGATTGTTCTGCGGATTGGAAAAAAATACCGCCGTTACGTTTGCGTTTATTCTCGGAATTCCCGCGATTCTCGGCGGAAGCGTTCTGGAGGTCGGAGACGCGCTTAAATCCGATATGGACGTTGATTGGGCGCTTATGGGAATCGGATTTGTAATTGCCGCCGTTGTGGGGTTCCTCGCGATTAAACTCGTAAAGTGGCTTCTGCAAAAGGATCGTTTCAAGATTTTCGGGGTCTATACCGCAATTCTTGGAGTCCTTTGTGTTGCCGGCGGTCTTTGGGAGCATATTTCGGGAAATACATTCGCGGCAATGCTCGGGTAAAAAGTACATAAACTTGCATTTTACCCGCCGCAGACGGGTAAAATGCGGAGTTACGGACATCTAAAGTACATAAGGAATAGGGGAAATATGGCAGAAAGAAAAACAAACGGAAATGTCGGAAAGTCGAAATCGGCTTCCACGGCGAAGTCGCGCTCCAAAAAGGCAGCGGAGCAAGAGGCTCAGCGTCATCGTGAGGAAGCTTTAAGGCGCAGTATGCAAAAGCGGCGAATCACCTCGGTGATTATGCTGGCGGCAGGCGTTCTGCTGACACTGCTGGCGATTATTCCGGGGAGTATGGGCTGGAACGCGCTGTACAGCGTTTTGCACGGACTGTTCGGGATTGCGGCGTATGTGGTCGGTCCGCTGATTATTTACACGGCGATTGTAATTTCCTCGGACAAGACAAGCGATAGAATTGCGTTTACAGTGTTCAAGACAGTTTTGTTTACGCTGATTCTGTGCGCGGCGGTGGAGATTTTCGCCGTCGGGAAGGTAAATGGAAAAAATTTCGGAGAGGTTGTCGTAAATCTTTACAAGGGCGGCGTAGAGTTCTCGGGCGGCGGATTTTTCGCTTTGATTCTGGGAGTACCGTTGCTGTTCCTAGGAAAATTCGGCGCGTCGATTATCATTATAATCATAGCGTTGGTATGCGTACTGTTGATGATAAATATGCCGATTACGGAGATTTTTTCGGGTATCGGCGGCGCGGTAAAATCCGCAGGGAAACGCGTTTCCGAGAACCATAAGCGCCGCCGTGAGGATTCCGTCATTGCCAACGAGGAATATCGCCGAATTCAGGATGAAAAGAAGAAACAACAGCAAATAATGCGCGAACAGCGTGAATTTGAGCGCCGTGAAGCCGAGAAAGAAAAAAAGGAACGAAAGCTTGCTGAAATGCGAGATGTGGTTAACTCCGTGGGGGCGGCGGAATCGCCGAAGAATTCCGAGAAATCCGCTCCAATGCCCGAGCCGCTTCAGCCGAAAGCTCCCGATATCAAGCGTGAAATCAAACTTCTCGGAGAAAATGACGATGAAATAATCGCCGAGCAGAAGCAAGAAAGCCGCGATTATCAGCAGGCACTCAGGCAATATATGGAAAAGCGTCATCCTATTATGCGTGAGCCGGAAAAGCCCGACCCATCGCGGCTTATTGATAACGACGCGGATTTAGTGCCTATTATTGACGCACTGGACAAGCTTAACGCGGAGAAATCTCCGGCGCGTGTGTCGAAAATTGTTGACGCTCCAAAGGCGGACGTTACCACCTCGGACGCGCTCGCGAAAGTCCCTGACACTGATGATGATTCCGTTCTGGACGCGGACGAGGCGGAGCTTCCGTTCGATTTGGACGACATAATCTCCGTAAATCGCTCCACAAACGAGAATAACAAACTGCTTACCGAACCTCCGAGTGCCCCAACGCCACAACAGGAGATAACGCCGCTTGGAGAAACTCCCATGAAGCGTGCCGATAGTCCGCAGTATACGCTGTCGGACGTATACACTCTCCCGCCAATGAACTTGCTGAATCCCGTGAAGAAACCTGTTCAGCAGGCGGATATTGATTCCGAGATTCGCAAAAACGCGGACAAGCTGGTTGAAACGCTGAAAAGCTTCGGCGTTCAGACAACTTATTTGGGCGCAAGCCGAGGTCCGTCTGTTACACGATATGAGCTTCAGCCTGCACCGGGAGTGAAGCTCAGCAAGATTGCCAATCTCGCGGACGATGTCGCGCTGAATCTGGCGGTAGGCGGCGTGAGAATCGCTCCCGTGCCGGATAAGGCGGCGGTCGGTATTGAAATTCCGAACAAGGTCAAGGATACCGTGTTCTTCAGAGAATTGGTTGATACCGAGCAATTTAAAAAGTCCTTTGACAAAAAGCTGGAAACCGTTCTGGGAAAGGATATAAGCGGAAATACCATTACCTGTAACATAACCAAAATGCCGCATTTGCTTATCGCCGGAACAACGGGTTCGGGAAAGTCGGTCTGCGTAAACTCTATTATAATGAGTATTTTAATGAAATCGACTCCTCAGGACGTGCGATTGATAATGGTTGACCCCAAGCAGGTAGAGTTTATGATGTACAACGGTATTCCACATCTGCTGATTCCCGTGGTAACAGACCCGAAAAAGGCGGCAGGCGCGCTTGCGTGGGCTGTAACCGAGATGGAAAACCGCTATACACTGTTTTCCGAGAACAATGTGCGCAATATTGACGGCTATAACGACCTTGCCAAGAACGATGAGGAGCTTGAAACTATGCCGCGTATAGTCATCTTCATTGATGAGCTTGCGGATTTGATGATGGCTTCTCCGAAGGACGTTGAGGACAGCATTGTCCGCCTTGCGCAGAAAGCCAGAGCAGCGGGTATGTACCTTGTGATAGC
>CAYZQU010000119.1:0-3205 GCA_964480645.1 uncultured Ruminococcus sp.
CATTTTTAGAGAAATTTTTGCCGTTGCCAAGAAACAGTATAACGCTTTTTGACAGGCACGGTGAACGGAAATTCACATACGCGAAAGTACATACCTGTGACTTCGGAGATGAACGGGTTCTCACTCACGGAAATGAGTTTTTCGTTTGTGATTTGGACACCGAGAGCGGCAGTGTCAAAGTTGGTGCGATGATTTGCTATGACAGGGAATTTCCCGAAAGCGCGAGAATCCTTATGCTTAAAGGCGCGGAGGTGATTCTTGTGCCGAACGCGTGCCCGATGGAGATAAACCGACTGTCACAGCTCCGCGCGCGAGCTTATGAGAATATGACGGCAATCGCAACATGTAACTATCCCGCGCCATATCCCGACTGCAACGGGCACTCAAGTGCTTTTGACGGAGTTGCGTATCTTCCCGATTTGCCAGATTCCCGTGATACCTGTGTTCTGGAAGCGGGAGAGGACGAGGGAATTTTTCTCGCGGAGATTGATATGGATATGCTCCGAGAATATCGTAATGCCGAGGTTCATGGAAATTCTTACCGCCGCCCCGAGCTGTACGAACAACTGATTTCCACAGAAAAAACAGAACCCTTTATCCGCGCGGATTTTAGGAAATAATTACAAAAAGTGTTGACAAGGCAAAACGGATGTGATATAATAAGGCTAGGAGGATTATTTTGGAAATTTCAGTATTATTTAGCTTAACGAAAAAACATAAATCTCTTTCCGCGCGGGAGATTTATTTTACATATACAGTAACTTTTTAACCTACATTGCTTCATTTAGGAGGTATTTACATGAAACACTTACAGAAATTGATTTCGTTACTTTTGGCTTTGACAGTTGCTTGTGGATGTTTTGTCACAGCTTCGGCGGCAACCACGGCAGATCCTGTTGTTGGGGTTTTGACAATTTTTTCAGCTATATACTTTTCAGAAACGCAGGGCGGCTCATCGTCTTCGTCAGATATTGATTTGGGACATGCATTTATTTCGTTCAAGAACACCTACTCAAGCCCAATCACAGTTGGAGCTTTAAGCGTGGGCAGAGGAAGCGAAATAACTTTCGGAACATGGGATATTAGTGCGCATAAGGGTGTGTGGTATAACCTTGAAGCGTTTTGCATTAACCACAAGGGAAAAATGCCAAACCGTGTTTCTTTGTCTATGAAAGTAACCATATCAGATATTGAAACAATTAATTCTGTAATTGAAGAAAATGATAAATGGAATCTTTTGGTGAACTGTTCAACCTTTGCGTCTAAGGTTTGGAATTCTGTTTCATCAACAAAATTGTTTGCTGGTTTTCTCACCACACCAGACACACCAAACACCTTGGCATCGATTATTATGCTTCACTCTAATTATGAGAAAAACCGTCCAATCGCCGATGTCAAATTTTGTGGGTATGTGGAGATTAACGATGATGGTTACAAAGTCTTCAAATCCGCTAATTGGGACGAGATTTTTGTGGGTAATACTGCTAATTCTTTAGCAATTTTGAATGATAATGATGCTAATTTTGCCATGCTCGATACCCCATTTACAATTGATGAGGAGACCTAACACATGAAACGTACAAAACGAATTATCAATATCGTTTTCATTACACTTAACATACTTGTTATTGCTTCAGCTGTTATTGTAATGATTGTTAAGAAACAAAACCAAGTCACTGTTCCGTGGGGAAGTTTGCAATGGATTCTTCCCGGAATGATGTTTATCCCCGCGCTTATCGTAATAAATATTGTTTGGCTGATTGTGTGGTGCGTAAAAGTCAAAAATAAAGAGCGCGAATCCGAATCAAATCGCGGCGGTAATACTGAATAACAAACTCCCCAAAGGAATCAACCTTTGGGGAGTTTTCTCTTATCCGAAAAGAACCTCGGTCAACCACACGTGCGCCGTATCGAGTGCCTCATAAAATCCGATGAATTCGCCCTTTCGCGCCTTTGCCATTCCCTCCTTGTCTTTCATATCGGTGGGAAGCATTTGAACCATTATTTTATTTGGGACGTCTCTGTCGGCGATTTTTTTTGTGTCCTTTATTGTCAGCAGTGTCGTGAACGCGTCACCGGCACTGCCGTAATAAATCTTGTCGCCGCTGCGAATCAGCGGAAATCCTCTGTAATAAAAAAGCTTCTTGTCAGACATTATTGAACCTCCTATATTTCCGCCTGTGTCGGTTTAATTCCCCGCGAACCACAGGCAGTTCGCGGAAAAATACTTTACCATTCTATATTTACCTCCTCGCCATTGTTCAGCGCGGAGATATTCTCAATAAGACGCGTTACATAATCGTCCTTGACCTTGTAGAGCGTTTTTCCGTTGAGATTTACCTTGCATTTTCTCCCGTCGGACGGGAAAAATTCCAGAGTATCAACAGTTCCTCCATAAACCTCGGCGTAATCGTCCTTATATGTGAATTTCACGGAAACCTCAGGGAGCTGATCCTCGGAAATCTGAGTCATATACGTTTCCTCACCGATTTCACCAATTAACTGAAGGTAAAACTCGCGAAAATCGTCCGCATTGATGGGAATTCCGTTACAGGTGAATGTCTTATTCCGACTGTCGATTTCATATTTGTAGGTAGCTTCACCGGTGGTTATCTCAATGTTGTCCACCGAGTAGATGTACGGGGATACGGGTCTTATGGGAAGTAGATTTTCCATCGTAAATGTACACCATGGAGCATCCTCACGGGATATGGAATAAATTCCCGGAACACCGTCCATTTCTGCGTAGTAAACTTTTCGATCGGTATCCTCGGCGCTGAACGAAATAAAATATTCCTTGCCGCCATATTTGAATTCCACCCGCGTGAATGGGTCATCCAAGCCGTACTTCTTAAGCGTTTCGTAGGTTTTATCAAGACTCTCACAGGTATTCATTGTCAAACCGTAAACCCCGTAACAAAGCGATTTTCCGCTTACTCCAAGGTTTCTGCCTGCGGAATTCACCTCGGTAGTTATCGGAGATATAAAGCGGTGGGTATTGCGCGTGGCAGGCTCGAAATTTTCATCAATTTTCTTCGCCTCATCAATGGACATATACTTTATTTCCACCGAATCTTCCATATCGGAGCGCATTATATGCAAATAATTCAGCTCGTTCTTTTTTTCGGAGCTGTATGGCTCAGTCAATGTGAGTTTGGCGAATTTCCGTACATCCGCAAACACATTCGCTGCGGAGTAATAATTT
>CAYZQU010000119.1:3215-5925 GCA_964480645.1 uncultured Ruminococcus sp.
CTGTCGGCAAGTCGGAAATAAACCGTTTGCTCATTCGCGGGATTTTTAATACCAAACAGCATTGTAAGCTTTGTGCCGTCGTCAAGATCAGCCTCAACGGTTGCCTTCGGGGTGTCGAGTCCATATCCGGACAAATCCTCGGCGTTTTCCTCCACAACGCTTACTCCCGAAAGCTGCGCCAAGCCCGATATAAACGCTCGAACTGCGCTGTCGTCCTGAGGAACTTCACACAGTTCTTCACTTGTCCAATAGAACTCCTCTTTGTTTACGGTTTCTCCGCTTTCGGTATTCTGCTGGATTACTCGTTTATTGCGCGTAAAGGCATAGCTTCCGTTCTCGTTGCTTACCGAAAGATAATTCACATCATCGGCGTTTTTAGTGTTTATTGGAACAATCTGCTCCTCGACCAAACTCATACCAAGCGAAACATCAGAGCCGGCTTCGGAATTTTTCTCGGGCAAGACGATAAGCAAAACCACCGCGACCGCTATTAACACAAGCGGCACAGTAACGGCAATTATAACCGTTTTCGCGGTTTTTGAAAGCTTTTTCATTTATGCCTCCTGTAAATCCATACACCGATTCCGAACGCGATTACCACAATAGGAATCGCTATGCACAATACTATCGCAAGGACTTGTGCGGTTGACGCGCTCATTTCAAAGGTTATGGCGGTACTCTGTTTGGGATTTATTGTGATGGTCTCCGCTTTGCCGGAAACGCTTCCAAACAGCTCTATGAACAAATCGGCGTTGACGCTATTGGAATAGGATGTCAAAATACTGCCCGTAAAGCTCTCCGAGCCGACGGCACAGACTTTACCTTTGCCATTATCTGAAATTACTATATCGTTGAATACGCCATCTTCCGCCTTATCTATGTCAAATCGCTCATTTTCGCCGAGATTCAACGGATACAAAAACGCCTTGTCGTATGTCTTTACAAGCGGTGTCAACGTGATTCCCGAGCGGTCTGTCGTGATTATCGGACGCAAATCCGCGCCGGGCATATACAAATTCTTTCCATACGAGGAGTGGGTATAATCCGTATCAAAAACCTGCTGGAGATGCGCATACAGCGTGATACTGCTCATAAGGTATTGCGCGTCGTGCTGACCGATTACCGAATATCCAACGGAAAGCCCCCAATCACTCAAAAATTCCTCGATGTTCGGGGTTTCGGGCTGTAAGGTCGAAGCAAAGTAGAACACGGTTTTTCCGTCATTTTCGAGAAATTTGTCCAGTTTCTCAAGCTGTGCGGAATCTATGTCAATGGTCGGTGCGAAAACCACAGCTATATCCACGTCGGTGGGAATTTCAGAGGTGGTAAGATTTACCGTTTCCACCTCGTAGCCGTTTTTAGTGAGCAGATTCTGTAAAGCAGAGCTGTCACACTCGCTGTATCCCTCCGTAAACGCGACTTTCACAAGTCTTTCATCAGTCGCGTAAATCATCGCGGAGAGCGTTTCCTGCTCGATGTAATAGCCGCCGACTATGCCATAATAATAGTAATACGCCGCCGCTTGGTCGTCATTGATTCCAAAATAATCCTGCGGGGTGATAATTCGGTAACGGTTATTTTTTTCGCTCTCCACCACAATGTAATTCGCGGCAAGAGTTTCGCCCTTGAATCGCGATGTATAATTCGGATTTTGGTTCAAGTCCAGATAGTTTAACTTGATATGGTCGTTCAGGCGTGCCATTTCCTTGAGGATTTCGCTCACCTGACGGTTATTTTTATCGCTCTCAAACGTTTTTTCAGAGCTTAAAACCGTGACGGTTACATCGGAGTTCAATACCGATTTCACGTAATTTTCCGTCTGAGAGTCGAGGGTATATACACCATTCGCGGATAAATCTGCGGTGATGTTTACGCTATCGGAGATTATTCCGACAATTACATTCAGCAGAACCACCACCGCTATGAACGAAATCGTCACGATTATGGATACTGTTTTATGCTTTAGCTTTTGGGGGTTTTTACTCATATTGTCACCCCCTCAATTCCAACGGCGGCGTTCGGTTATCCGCGATGTCAAAAACAGGAAAATCGTTATGATACTTACGAAAAACAGAATGTTTCTGAAACTGAACAATCCATAAGTAAATTCGCTGTATTTGCCAAAGACCGTCAATGCGGAAAAAATATTCTTTACCGCGTCTATGGGAATATATACCGAAATTATATCGAACATACACAGCGCAATGTTCGCTCCGATACCGCCGACTGCGGCTATCATCTGATTTTCGGTAAGACAGGAGATGAAAATTCCAACAGAGATGAACACCCCGCCCATCAGAATCAGCCCAACGAAATTTCCCCAGAACGTCTGCCACGCAAACACGTTTCCGGTATCGCTCACTGCTTTTGCGATGAACAGCGCGTAAATCAGAAGCACCACCGCCGCGCACATAAAAACGAAAAACGCCGCAAGAAACTTCCCCGCTATCAGTCCGAACAGGCTTATGGGGCTTGTGAGAGTCAGTTGGTCGGTTTTCTGGCGTTTTTCTTCCGCCATTGTGCGCATTGTCAGCACGGGAATCAGAATCACGATGATGAAAAACATCATCATAAAAACACCGCTCATATCCGCAGAGCCTTGAACTAGACAATTCATCCAGAGAAACAGTCCCGAAAATCCGTAGAATACGGCTAAAAACACATATCCCAACGGAGATGTGAAATACGAGGAAATTTCACGCTTTAATAT
>CAYZQU010000120.1:0-4282 GCA_964480645.1 uncultured Ruminococcus sp.
TTTTGCGCGTAGCGCAAAAAATGCGCCGTTTGGCTACAACGCTCCGCGCCAAAGGCGCGGAAAGCGTTGTCCAAACCGGGAAAACCCGTAGGGGAGAGGGGGGAATACCCGTTTTTGTCGGATTGCTGAGCATTTCTCGCTTTGCGAGAAATGCAAAAGCTTGGCAACAATGCTCTGCGCCGTAGGCGCAGTTAGCATTGTCCAAGACTTAGCCCTCTCCCCGAAGGGTGTTCACCCCCGCAAAACGCGCGGGGACGCTCCCCGTAAAACAGGCGGGGACGTGGTGGTTGACCACCACATTGGGGTCGTGGGGTTTCCCCAAAAGAAACGCAGATTCATAACGTTATAACTAAAAGCAACGTGCAATTAATGAGGGCAAATTCAAAATGCGCCTGTCGAGTCACACGCAAACGTGTGACTCGACAGGCAGGCAAGCACAAATGAAATCCGCAAAGCGGATTTCATTTGTGCGGTTTTGAATTTGCTATTAAAATAAGGAGTGATTTTGTGAACATCAGAAAAGCTGAAATCCGCGATATTCCGCGTATTATGGAGCTTTTATCGCAGGTGCTGGAGGTTCACGCCAAAGGTCGCCCGGATTTGTTCCAAAGTGGAACAACCAAATACTCCAAGGACGAACTGGCGGAAATCCTCGCCGATTCGGAGCGTCCGATTTTTGTCGCGGACAAGGGGGAAGTTGTCGGGTACGCGTTTTGCGTGTTCCAGCGGCATAAGGAACAGAACACTCCCGATTTCACCACGCTGTATATCGACGATTTGTGCGTGGACGAAAACTGCCGTGGTGAGCATATCGGCACGGCTTTGTATGAGTATGTTCTCGACTTCGCGAAACGGAGCGGCTGTTACAATGTAACGCTTAACGTCTGGGCTTGTAACGAATCCGCGATGAGGTTCTATGAGAAGTGCGGACTGTCGGTTCAGAAAATCGGAATGGAGAAAATTTTGTAAATAAAAGGAATCCGCAGGACTTTCCTCCTGCGGATTTTTGTTTATTTCGTTTTGGTTTTAATCAGCTTGGAGAATTCCAGTGCCTTGCCCAAATCGCCCTCTACTTTTAGTTTTCCGATAGTATAGGCGGCAACAGGGTCGAGTTTTCCGTCAAGCAGTTTGCTGAAATTCGCGGGTTCAATTGTTATCGCGCAGGAGCGGTCGTTGTACTCATACGGTTCAACATTGATTTTACCGTCCTTTACCTCCACATAAAACACTCCGCCGTTCTTTCCCGTCAGATTGACCTGAACAGCCAGAAACGGAAGTCCCTGTGCATCCGCCTTTGCCACAATCTCGCGAACCTTCGCCAATGTTTCGTCAAATGTCATAACAATACTCCTTTATTTTGATGGCAAATCCAAAACCGCGCAAATGCTGTGCATTTGCGCTTGCCTGAGTGATATGTCAAACCACATACGCGGTTTGACATATCACTCGCATTTTGAATTTGCACTTCACCCCGATAGGTTTATCTATATCATACCATATTTTCCCGAAAATGTCAAGGAAGTATTCTTACTCATAATCCGCAATGTCAATCCATGTGAGCAGTAACTCGCGCTCCTCGGGACGCTTGAATTTAAGCTGAGCCGCCGCGACGATCGGAAGCCAGTCCTGAACGTACTTGATGTCCGTATTTGTCTTTTTGCAGTACATCTTGAGGTACTTTTCAGCCCACTCGGTGCGGTGCTTCAGGCAGAAATTGAGATATGTTTTCGCAATGTCCGCAGAGGCGTTGCCCTGTTTTGCTCTGAGCCAATCCACTATGAACGTGCCCTTGTTGTTGATTATGATGTTGCTTGGGTCGAAATTGCCGTGGCAGAGCTTTACATGATTCGGCATAGAGTTAAGACGCGTCAGAAGCTCGTACTTTTTCACATCGTCGATGATGTCAAGACCCTCGATAGACCGCTTGAGGTAGTCCTTAAGGCGGCTTATCTTCGCCGAACGCAGTCCGTTTATCTCAATCTGCAAATCCACCATTTGTTCAAGATACTCGTCCGTCTTGTCGGGATTTTCGCGCATTATCTCCTCAAGCGTCTTGCCCTCTATGAACGTGTAGATTATCGTCCACTTTCCGTCAACCTTGGAAATTTCCAGGAACTGGGGAATTTTTGCGTAGCCTGTTTCCTCCACCCGCGTATGGGTCAGCGCCTCGTACAGCACCACGGATTTCGGCTCGTCCTCGTCCTTGAACACTTTTACGCACTTTCCGTCACATTCGTACACTATTACTTTTTCGCTCTCGGAAATCAAATTTTTAAGTTCCATAAACAACACTCCTTATTTTAATAGCAAATTGAGAACCACGCACACCTGCGGTGTGCGTTCGCTGAGCGAAACCTTGCACGCTTTGCGTGCAAGGTTTCACTCGCGTTCTCAATTTGCACGAATCGCTATTGCCTTGCATTTAGTTATAACGCGCTTAACTTGCGATGATTCACATGCGTTTTGAATTTGCCGTTCACTTGGGTAAGTGGCTTTTGGTTATAACGTGCTTAACTCGCAACCCCCATAGGGTGCTTTTAATCTTCACCTTAATTATAACACGTTATGAAACAAATGTAAAGGGCTTTTTATAAAGTTTGCACAATTTGCAGTAAATATACATATAAATTTTGTATAAATCGACGAAAAGTGCTTATGCGTTTCGGGGCTTGACATTTCCATTAGATGCTGTTATAATATAAGTAATGAGGGGGCGAATGAAATGCAGGATAATGAATTAGCCGCATTACTCATTGACAGTTACGCGAACCTTCAAAGAATCCTTGCCGCCGACAATCCCAAAGAAGAAACCGAATATCAGTTAGCGTTGGTTGCGGCAAAGCTTGAAGTGATGGGAATTGTTACCACTAAGCTCGACAAAAAGCCGCAAAAAAGCAATATGTAAAAGTGGAAATCTGCCCGCCGATAACGGGCGTTGTTACCACAAATCTTTACAAACCGGAAAGGAGTGATTTCTATGCCAAATAATGCCGAAACCATTGAAAAACTCGCGAAACAACTTGAACAGCAAAAAATTCTTCTTGAGTTGAAAAGCTGCAAAACGCTTGAGGACTTCCAAAAGCTGACCGAAAAGTACGAATCCATTTGCGAAAATCAAAATTAAACAAATTCGCCCGCCGATAACGGGCGGATTTTTGTTCAGATAACTAACAACAATTCTTTAATAACCGGTTGACAACCCTGAAAATTTATGCTATAATAAATATGTGTGTAAAAATCACACGAAAAAGGTAAAAGACACATTTAATATATTCAAGAGAGGGTTATGAATATGAAATTAAAGAAAATCTCATCAATTCTGGCAATGGGCGCGTTATGCGCGGCTATGCTCACGGGATGCGCGGGCGTTCCGAAGAACACGGTGTTCGGTGTTGAGGACTTGCCCGGCAAGACCATCGGCGTTCAGCAGGGAACCACCGGCGACAACTACGCCAAGGATCTTGCCGAGAAGCCCAAGGAGGGCAAGGAAGCCGCGAAGCTCGAACGCTTCAACAAGGGCGCGGACGCTGTAAACGCTCTGAAACAGGGCAAAATCGACTGCGTTATCATTGATAACGAGCCGGCTAAGGTTTTTGTGGAGCAGAACTCCGATTTGCAGATTCTTGACGACCCGTTTACGGACGAGGACTACGCGATTGCCGTAAAGCTTGACAACGACAAGCTCCTTGAGGATTTGAACAAGGCTCTTGACGAGCTTAAGGCGGACGGTACTATTGAAAAGATTCTCGGAAACTACATCGGCGACAACAAGGGCAGTTATCAATATACATCTCCCGAGGGCGTAGACCGCAGCAAGGGTACGCTTGTTATGGCTACCAACGCGGAGTTCCAGCCGTATGAGTACCGCGACGGCGACAAGATCGTCGGCATTGACCCCGATATTTTCCAGGCTATTTGTGATAAGCTCGGCTATGAGGCAAAAATTGAGGATATGGCGTTCGATTCTATTATTACCTCTGTTCAGGCGGGTAAGGCTGACCTCGGTATGGCGGGTATGACCGTTGACAAGGACCGTCTTAAGAACGTAAACTTCACCCAAAGCTACGCGAAGGGCGTTCAGGTAATTATTACCAGAAAGAACTGATTTCACGCGCGGTTATCTATGGGATTCCCTACGGATAACTGCGCGTTTTCGGGTTTGCTGTTAATATACGGCAAATTAACGTTTAGGGTCATAAGTTTATCACATTATAATTAAAATGAACTTACCCGAGTGAACGGCAAATTGAGAACGCGCGTGGTGGGGCTCACCCTTTAAAGG
>CAYZQU010000120.1:4292-5918 GCA_964480645.1 uncultured Ruminococcus sp.
TAAGTTCCCGTTGTTACCGTCATTTTGTGACCGCGGGTGGGGGGCCACCCGGTTTCGGGGGGCCCCACATCACGCAGGCGAACGCACACCGCAGGTGTGCGTGGTTCTCAATTTGCTATTTAAATAAGGGGGATGGGTTTTGGAAAAGTTTGTTCAGGATTTTAAGCAGAACTTTATTGAGCAGAATCGCTGGCGTTATCTGACAGACGGTCTGCTGAATACGCTGATTATCACGCTCGGCGCAGTTTTAATCGGATTTCTGCTGGGATTTATCATAGCCGTGGTGCGCTCCTCACACGACAAAATCTGTACGCAAAAGGGCGGGCATGTGTTTTTGCGAATCGCGAATTTCATCGCGCAGATTTACCTTACCGTAATCCGCGGAACGCCTATGGTGCTTCAGTTGATGATCATATACTACGGAGTCTTCGCTTCGGTCAATGTCAACAAAATCCTTTGCGCGATAATTGCGTTCGGAATCAATTCGGGCGCGTATGTGGCGGAAATCGTCCGTGGCGGAATTATGGCGATTGACAACGGTCAGATGGAAGCGGGGCGGAGTCTCGGCTTCAGTTACACAAAGACGATGGTTTATATCATCATTCCGCAGGCGTTCAAGAATGTTCTGCCCGCTCTTGCAAACGAATTTATCGTGCTGTTGAAAGAAACCTCCGTGGCGGGTTACATAGCGATTCAAGACCTCACCAAGGGCGGAGATATTATCCGCAGTCAGACATTCTCGGCGTTTATGCCGCTTATTGCCGTTGCGCTGATTTACCTCATAATCGTTGTGGGGCTTACGCGATTGGTTCGGCTGTTGGAGAGGAGGCTTGCGCGTAATGATAAGCGTTGAACATCTGTACAAGTCTTTCGGGGATTTGTCGGTGCTTCAGGACATCTCCGAAACTATCGAAAAGGGCGAAAAGGTGGTTATCATCGGTCCGTCCGGCTCCGGAAAAAGCACGTTTCTGCGCTGCCTGAACCGTCTGGAACAGCCCACCTCGGGAACAATAAAGTTTGACGGCGCGGACATCACCAATGCTTCCGCAAAGGAGCTGAACCTGCTCCGCGAGAAAATGGGAATGGTTTTCCAGCATTTCAATCTGTTTCCGCATTTGACGATTCGGAAGAACATCACTCTTGCTCCTGTAAAGCTGGGTCTTATGACCAAGGACGAGGCGAATAAAAAGGCGGACGAGCTTCTGAAACGCGTGGGACTTTCCGACAAGGCGGACAGCTATCCGGGAATGCTTTCGGGCGGGCAGAAGCAGCGTATTGCAATTGCACGCGCCCTCGCGATGAATCCCGAGGTTATGCTGTTTGACGAGCCGACTTCCGCGCTTGATCCCGAGATGGTGGGCGAGGTGCTGGAACTTATGAAACAGCTCGCCGAGGACGGTATGACGATGGTGGTCGTTACTCACGAGATGGGCTTTGCGCGGGAGGTCGCGTCACGCGTCCTCTTTATGGCGGACGGGAAAATCCTCGAGCAGAATCCCCCCAAAGAGTTTTTCGGGAATCCGCAGAATCCAAGACTTAAGGACTTTTTGTCAAAGGTTATATAGGGGGAATCGGGGGGGGGGGGGGGGGGGGGGGGGGGGGGGGGGGGGGGGGGGGGGGGGGGGG
>CAYZQU010000121.1:0-5894 GCA_964480645.1 uncultured Ruminococcus sp.
ATGCGCAAGAACGAGGGCGACGAGGTTGAAGCGGCATTCGCGAACAGCGGAGTTAATTTCGTCCGCGTGAATGCGGGGGAGAGATTTCTTGGAAAACTTAAGGGCGTTACAGAACCGGAGCGCAAACGTAAAATTATCGGCGAGGAGTTTATCCGTGTTTTTGAGGAAGAAGCGAAGAAAATCGGCAAAGTAGATTTTCTTGTTCAAGGAACGATTTATCCCGATGTAATCGAATCGGGACTCGGCGATGCGGCGGTTATCAAGTCGCACCACAATGTCGGCGGACTGCCCGATTACGTGGATTTCAAGGAGATTATCGAGCCGTTGCGTCTGTTGTTCAAGGACGAGGTGCGCGCTCTGGGAACAACTCTCGGACTGGACGAGAAGTTGGTGTGGCGTCAGCCGTTCCCCGGTCCGGGACTTGCGATTCGGATAATCGGCGAGATTACTCCCGAAAAGGTGGCAATTCTTGAGGACGCAGACGCGATCTTCCGTGAGGAAATAGCGAACGCGGGACTTGATCGCGACATCAATCAATATTTCGCGGTACTTACGAATATGTGTTCTGTGGGAGTTATGGGTGATGGACGTACTTACGATTACGCGCTTGCGCTGCGCGGCGTTTGTACTTCCGACTTTATGACCGCCGATTTCTCGCGGATTCCGTATGATGTTCTGGAAAAGGTGTCCGTGCGCGTTGTAAACGAGGTCGGGCACATCAATCGGATTCTCTACGATATTACAAGTAAGCCGCCGGCGACTATTGAGTTTGAATGAGTGCGCCAAACCTGTAATCCCTTTTGTAGAGCCGTTTCGCGAGGCGTAAACTAGGCTCGTGAAAACATTTTGAAAACGTTTTGAAAAATATTTATCCGAACCGCTTGGCGGTTCGGATTTTTTATTGCAAATATTAAATTTTTCATAAAATATCCATAAATCTTTTTCGGCATTTTCTACAAAAAATCCTTGACTTTTTGTGAGTTATGACAAATAAAAAGCTTGCACGGTTTTTGAAATAAATTCCCATTTTTTACGTTCAGAGGATATGATATCATTAAATTAATGGACGGGCAATTCGGCCATCGTCCCTTATATCAAGATAGGAGGCTTCCAATGTTTGGAAACAACATCAACAACCCAAATGGTGAGCGCATTTTTCATGAGATTCGAACTAACCTAACTGAAAGCGCCACCAACAGAACATGTATCATACCGATGCACAATCGTACTGATGAGGAGGAATTCATTATGGAACACGAAAACTACAATGAACAGCTCACAAACAGCTTTGGGCTTGCAGAGCATATCGATTTTATGAGTACTTCTGGGGCTAAGCTGCTTTCACTTGATGAAGCTTTTGCCAAAAACAAAAACGATCACAAAAGCATATTCAACAGATTGACAATATCCGATAACGATCACAAGAACTTATTTAATGAAGATATACTTAAGCATGTCTATGACAAAGAACTCGATGGAAAGAAAGCATTCAGATTCAATCCCAACAAAACACAAATCAGCGACCTTACGGGTTGGAAAGTGGATGATGGCTGCGGCATTATCTCTATTCAGAGCACGCCCAGCGGTTTCTTTTATACGGATGGGATAAGCCCAATCGGTTTTAAAGCGCGCCTTGGATATAGTCAAAGCTTGAAGCGGAATATTTGCATCGCCAAATTATTTACCGGAAGGTTTGTTGTTCCGGATTACTTGTTTTTCCGTGGATATTTGATTAAAGAAAAGAAAAATTTTTCACGGAATTTTAATCTGTCCTATGTAACCGTAGCGGATTATTTTAGCTTTGATGCAACAAGCGAATATCCCGACTCCGAAGCATGTGATACCTTTTTTCAGTTATTAGCTTTAGCTCTTATGGGAGAACTTGATAATCACCAAGTGGAGGACAAGCAAGATCCCGATTCAATAAACACAGAGGACATAAATGCCAAAAAAACTTCTGCCAAAGTCGAGAAAACGAAATATATCGATAATGGGTTTTTACCCATGCAGTTGGCAGAGCGTTTCATTGCTAAAAACCCAATGTTTAAACTCAACGGCGGGCGGATGTATACGTATGGTTTTAATGGCAGCTACTGTTACTCGGAGATCAACGAAGAGCAACTAAGTGACGTTGTATTTCGATTCTTCAAAGATAGGTTTATGAATGAGACTTCCGGGTTTGTTGTGCAGGTCACCAAATCTGTGCGAATCCAATTAGAATGTGTCTCTAAGGACACTATCAGAAAATACGAATCGTGTTATGTCGCTTGCCGCAATGTAATCATTGACCTTGAAAACGACCGACTTATAGCACACACGCCGGATATTCTGCTACGCTACTATTTGGATGTTGATGTAGACTTTACCAACCGCAACTGTCCTGTATTTGATCAGCTTATAGAAGATATAAAGTGCGTCACGATCTCCATTCCGCAATCAAGGCTGCCGTCGTGTTTTATGTATATCTTCTCCTTGTCAGAATTTCCTATTTCAAGAATGATGTCCGCATTGCCTTTATCCTCACCGGCGCGGTCTATCTCCAGTTCCACGCCAAAGAACCTTTCGCCGCTTCCGTAGAAAATAGGGTCGGGCTTGTAGCTGTAATCGTGAATGGATTGATGATCAAGGCAGCTGTCACAGTAGGCTTCATCGTCATCATCTTCGCAGCCCTCGGGGTAATTAGCCTCGTCACGGCGTATAACGCACCCGCAATCCTGACAGATCGTGTAATCTTCCTCGTAACAGCTTCGGCAGAGCGGGGTGTTCTCGTCGCCCGCGTTGTCTTCCCAGAGTATCCTTGTGCCGCAGCAATTGCAGCTAACCGTGTCCCGGTGGTAACATTCCTCACAATAATCCTCACCGTTGAAGTCGTAAACCTCGTCGCCATCGGGAATGATCGCGCCGCAGCGCTCGCAAAATCTATCTTCGTTCATAAAAATTCCTCCCATAAAATAAAAATGCGCCGTCCGGGTTTTCCCGAACGGCGCACAGTGTGGTCTGATTAACCCGCTGCCCGAATATCTGTTTCGGCAGCTTCCACAAATTCCATAAAACGCTTTCCAAAAGTCCGCGCTTTCTCCGCTTCCTCGGAAGAAAGCTCCTCGACCGCCTCGAAGTTAAACAATGAGTACGGCTGTCCGGTCTTATTCGTGGTTTTCTCCAAAGTAATGCGCGTTACGACTGACGAAAGCGGAATCATTCTGCCGACCAAGCGCGTCATATACCGCTGAAATCTGACCTTGCTCGACACGGGAATTCTGACGATTATCGGCATAATATTCTCCGGGCGTAAGAGGAACAGCGTCACAGATTCCTTACAGGCTTTCGCATTGGAATCCCCATTCTTTGAGCCGTAGTCGTTGAACGGGCAAGTCGAACAGGGTTTGCCGTCATGAGAAATTATGCTGTCCGCACTATGGCAGACGGGCGGCGTTCCCTCGACAGGATCGGGCGTATCCCAATAAGCTCGCGGCGTTGTGTAGTCGAGAATTATTCCGGTAAGCTCTTTTCGCAGCTTCATCGCCCGACAAACCCGGCACGGAAAACACCGTCGAGCCGCCCGACGGCGATTTTACAATGTCGAAAAGCTGAAAAGACAGCGGTTGATTTTTCAAGTTCTCCTTGATGATCTCCAACGCATTGCTTTTCAGTGCAATGTAGTTGTTAGTGGGTACAAATGCTGCTTCATTCGTGTTCGCAGTCCTTTCTTCCACGTCCTGAACCTTAGTGTTCAAGCGGTCTTTGAGTTTCAGATTATTCATAATTGACCTCCATTATTTCACCGAAAATCTTCTGTAAGTTGTGGTGCTTGCGCACTTTTTGTAGATCGCAGGGTGCTCACTTTTCAGCGTCTTGCTGTCTAAACGCTCTTGAGAAAGTGCCTTCCAGCTTACCACATTCTCACCGAATATGTCAAATTCGCCGCCCGCTTCATCGGGGCCTGACGGCGCTTCCACACCGAGAGCCGCGCACAGATCGTTTTGGAAGCTCTTGGAATCCTTAACCAGAGCTTCGATCTTATCGGCTTCGCTGTCGAGATAACGATCTCTCAACCAAGTAACGAGCTTACCATCGGCGTAATATCCGAGCACCGCAGTTAAATCAAAATAAGCCCGCAGTTCTTCAATAGTGCGGACTTCTGTACCGTTGGTCATCTTAAGCGGGAAACGAATTTTTCTAGCCATGGTTTTATACCTCTTTCGTAAGTTAATTTTATTGATCAATCGTGGATCTTGCACTCGTACTTATCGCAGCCTTGAGCGTGCGAGGGTTTCAGATTGCGGCTGTTGCCGTTTTTAAGACAAGGGTTCTTTGCGTCATGGTCGTACTCCCACAACCCAGAAAGCGGATTTATAGGAGAGATAGCCGCGTTGGTGGGGTCATACCAGTACTTGCAGAACGCGCAGATTTTCATTCTTCCGTTAAGATCGTGCCGTGCTTTCATGTTTTTGCCTCCTGTTGATAAAATAAGATTTTGATATACAGATTTATTATAACATAATTCGACAGCGTTTTGGTCTACCGGCAGTAGACAATTTTCGCGTGGTCGCAGAATATGCCATACTGCGGCGAATACAGTATCAATGCCGCTTTAGGCGCATTTCGACTTATTTTTTGACGGGAATTAAACCTCGATCAAGAGTTTGTCAACGCTGCATTGCTTTAACTCAAACGAGGAATGAACGTACTTGTTCAACGTCGTTTTTACGTCAGCATGACCCAGCAGCTCGGAGAGGGTTTTCGCATCAACGCCCGCTTCGATACACCTCGTGGCGAACGTGTGTCTCAGCACATGGAAGTTCGCCTTTTCAAGACTGCAAGCCGCGATCAGCCTCGTAAATTTTCTTTGCAAAAGTCGCGGCTCAACAATGTTTCCGTTTTCTTGCAAGAGAACATTTCCGCTTGGCTTGCGGTACTGCTCGATTATCGGCAGCAAGGCTTTGGGAATAGGGATAACGCGATCGGAGGAACTTGTTTTTGGCGGCAGAATAACGATCTCTGTGTTGCCCGAATCGCCCTTAATCCGTTGCATAGTTCTTTGAATATGTATCGTATTTGCCGAGATGTCCTCCCATCTAAGCGCGCAGACCTCACCGATACGAAGTCCTGTGTACAGTGCAAGAAGTATCCCGAACGAATAGATGTCGTTCTCGGCGAGCAGCTTCTTTACTAGAACTTGCTGTTACGGCGGCGAGAAGACACGCATACCCGTCTTAGAGGTTTTCAAGAACCTTATCTCCGGCAATATCGTTTGATACCGTTCACGGGCGTACTTGAAGCCCATTCCCAGAACTATCAGAATTTGATTGACGGTTTCCGCAGATAAATGCTCGGATAACAGGCTGTCCGAAAATTGCGCTATGATATGTGCCGAAACGCATTTCAAAGGCAGTTTTCCGAGCTGTTCAGAAATGTGGTTTTTTACTATCGTCTGGTACTTTTGATAACTTGAAATTTTCAGTCGGCTTTTGCTGCTGTCGAGCCACTCATTCATAAGCTCGCCGACCGTTTCGGCACATTTAGCGATGTTCCCCAACGGCTGCTTGACTTTGACCTCGCGGTATGTCCTTGCATAGACCGAACCGTATTTCTTGGTTCCGTCAAGTGTGATCTCCTTGACGTACCGTGCTTCCCACCGACCGTCCTTGCGCTTGTAAATGTTTTCTCCTCGTCTTGGCATAGAAATTCTCCTTTTTACTTTTAAAATAGCACATTGACGGGGCATTTGACCATAATTAGCAATTTTTCACGAAGAGATATTGATATTCAGCAATAGAATTTTGTCAATTTTAACAAAAAGTCCTTGACTTTTGGTGAAAAATATGTTAAAATAAATAATATTAGAGCCTGTTCACATAAAATGATTGACAAATAAGGATAAATATGTTATAATA
>CAYZQU010000122.1:0-5852 GCA_964480645.1 uncultured Ruminococcus sp.
TCTTTGAGCTTCTGATTGCGGATTCCTTCATTTCCGGGGTCGTATATGGAAATATCCTCATCTCGGGTCAGAACGACGTTGAAGCCCGACATTTCCAGCATATCCCTGAGCGCCAACACGATGGAAAGGTTGATGTCCTTTTCCAATGCTCCCGTTACTCCTACCGCGCCGCTGTCCAAGCCGCCGTGTCCCGCGTCCAATACAATAACGGGCTTTTCCGTTATGGGCGCGGCAACGGGAAGGGCGCGCTCGGTTATCCGCGCGCAAATTGCCAACAGCACGAATATTCCGACCATTGAAAGTGTTAATTTTACGGATTTTGCATTTATCTTCATAATTTACCTCCGATGAGTTTTTATTAGCACAATCTGCTTTTTGTACAAGATATGCGCTCGTCCGAGGGATTATGCAAAAAAAATCCGCCGTTGGGATTCCAACGGCGAAGTGCTTTTGATTATGTAATTACTTCAGAATCTTGATGTTGCCGATGATGGGCAGGGGCTTCATCTGACCCTGAGCCGCGTTTACTATACCCATAATTGCGAATACTAACGCCACCAAATCAACCAGATAAAGCAAGATGCCGATAATCCAACCAACAATCGGAATAAACATCATTATAACAGCAACGATGGTAACTACAATCTCCGCGATTGCGAGTACAAGACCCTGATTGGCGTGGAATCTCGAAAACTCTGTCTTACCCGCAAAAATCGGTACGAGCACCAACCAGCCCAAATACGCCAGAATGCCAAATGCCTTCTCGTTTGAATCCATTGACTTTTCCTCCTACAAATCTACAATAGCCTATGTGTTATACGAGTTCGGATGCCATATTTCCGTTTCACTCGATATATATTGTAACACAAAAAGGGCAGTTTGTCAAGGGCTTGTGAACGAAATTTTCATAATTTGTATACTTTAACAAAAATACCTTATATTTCGGGTGATTTTTAACAAAGTTGTCACATGATTATCACAAATTATTATCACAAGTTTCGCAAATATGGATTATACAATTTCTCCTCGGCAAGAGTGGAGCTTTCTCCGTGACCGCAAAGCAACTTGTAATCGCCACTTATTTCGCGGATTTTTCGCAGGCTTTCGAGCTGCATTGATTCACTGCCCGAGAAGCCGTCTGTTCTGCCGATTCCGCCTTGGAACAGCACGTCCCCGGTGAAAATCACGCCATAATCATCGCAGAACAGCAGGCAGCTCCCAGCGGTGTGTCCCGGCGCGCCCATCACACGGAATCGTACTCCGTTTATTGCAAACTCCTGACCGTCCGAGAACAGGTAATCCGGAGTTATCGGAGTAAACGGCGTGCCTTGCATAAACCACGCCCAACTTTTTCTCTCGCTTTGGAACATTTCCATATCCAAGTCAGGCGCAAACACGGGAACGTCAAATTCCCGCGTCAGAGCATCGACTCCCGCGAAGTGGTCGAAATGACCGTGCGTAACCACGATTCCTTCTAAGGTAAGCTCGTGGCTGTCCAGAATCGCCTCAACCTCGGCGGAGCTTGCGGGGTCAATTACGACAGCCGTTTGTCCCTCTGCGGGAATCACATAGCAATTAGACGCAAGCGCTCCCAGCGGCAATGTGATTATCGTATTCAAGTCATTCACCTCCCATACAATGTATAATGTACAATGACAATTGTACATTGTGCATTATTGTTTTCCTGTGCGTTCGGCGGAGATTACACCGGGTATCTTCTTGATTCGCAGCATAAGGTTGTTAAGCTGTTCCACACCCGCTATTTCAATCGTTATCAGCAGGTTGGTGTTTCCGTTTTTGAGACGGTGCATATTCATTTCATGCATAGGGATTCGGTTTACGGCGATTGCCGCTGTTATATCCGCGATGGTTGATGACTTCTGTTCGGCGATAATATCAATAGTCGTCTTATAGGTGGAATCGTCCACGCCCGCCCATGAAGCCTTTATCCAACGGTCGGATTTTTCGTCCATATTGTTAATTACGTTGATACAATCCTGTTTGTGAATCGAAACGCCGAATCCGCGCGTTACGAATCCGATTATCGGGTCTCCCGGCAGGGGATTGCAGCATTGAGCGAACTTGATAAGGCAATTGTCCACGCCCTCGATGATGATTCCTTTTTGACGAGAACGCTGATTGGTCTGTTCGGAGATCTCTTTCGCGCTTGGGAGCATCGCAGCCTGCTCTTTTTGCTGACGTGCCTGTTCCTCTTTTATGCGCTGAATGATTTTGGACATCGTTACGCCGCCGTAGCCGACAGCTGCATACAGGTCGTCCACGTTGTCGAATCGGAAGCGTAAGGCGGTTTCTTTGATAATCTCCGGGTCAAGCGGAATCTGGTTGCGTTTGAATTCGCGTTCTATCTCCTCTTTACCGCACTTGATATTCTCATCGCGGCGTTCCTTTTTGAACCACGAGCGAATTTTCGCTTTCGCTTCGGTAGTCTTGGCGATTTCTAACCAGTTGCGGTTTGGTCCGTAAGTCGGAGAACCACTGGTAAATATTTCCACGATGTCGCCCGTTTTTATCTGATAATCAAACGGCACCATCCTTCCGCCGACTTTCGCGCCGGTCATCTTGTTTCCGACTTCTGTGTGAATCGCGTAAGCGAAATCAATAACGTTCGCGCCCAACGGGAGCGCGAATACATCGCCCTTGGGGGAGAATACAAACACCTCGTCCTGCGCGAGGTCATTTTTTATCGCGTCGGTGATTTGCTCCACATCGTCGGCTTCCTGTTGACGTTCGAGCAACTGGCGAATCCAATCGAAACGCTTTTCCCCGGCAACGCTGCCTTTAAGTCCCGCCTTGTACTTCCAATGCGCGGCGATTCCGTATTGGGCGGTGTTGTGCATTTCCACGGTGCGAATCTGAACCTCGAATGGAATTCCTTCTTTACCTATCACGGTGGTATGCAATGACTGATAGCGGTTGGGCTTCGGTGTGGCGATATAATCCTTGAAACGGTACGGCATCGGGCTGAACAGATCGTGTATCACGCCCAATACGTTGTAGCACTCGATAACCGACTGCACGATAATACGCACGGCGTAGATATCGTAAATCTCATCGAACGGCTTGTTTTTGACGTACATTTTCTTGTAAATCGAGAAGATGGATTTTACGCGCCCCTCAATTTCGGGCGGGGGCTGAATGTCCGCAAGGCGCGGGCGAATGCGTGAGATGATGTGATCTATGAAGTTATCGCGCTCCTCGCGGTGGAGGTCGAGCAAACGCTCGATTTCCTTACAGCCATAGGGGTCGAGATAGCGAATGGCAATGCTTTCCATTTCTTCCTTGACATCGCTCATACCGAGGCGGTGGGCAATCGGAGCATAGAAGTTCATTGTTTCAAGGGAGGTTTTGCGCTGTTTTTCAGGCGGGCGCGCGTAAAGAGTACGCATATTATGCAGACGGTCGGCAAGCTTGATAATGATTACGCGGATATCGCGGCTCATTGCTATAAGAATTTTGCGGATATTTTCCGCTTGCTGTTCTTCTTTGGTATTAAGAGGCACTTGTCCGATTTTTGTTACGCCGTCAACCATCATTGCCACGTCTTCGCCGAATTCCTTGCGGATTTCGTCCAGCGTGATTTCGGTGTCTTCCACTACGTCGTGCATTAACGCGGCGCAGATGGTGTCGGTATCCATACAGTAATCCAAAAGAATGGACGCTACCGACAGCGGATGGGTGATGTATTTTTCCCCCGAGGAGCGCATTTGCCCCTCGTGTGCCGCTTCTGCAAGCTTGTACGCGCGCATAATTTTGTCCGTGTCATATTGTTTTTCGGTTGCCTTGATTTTTTCCATCAGGTCGTCTATTGTTATAGTTGTCATCGCATTTTCCCTCGATTATTTTGACTCCAGACGCGTTTTCAGTTCTGCCAGAATTCCTTCGGAGAACAAGTCCCGTTTGCCCTGCACGGGGACGGTTTTCGGCGCGCCGCTCGGTGTGTATTCTATCATTCCCGCTTCGGCGAACGCGTCAAGCGTTATCAGCAGCATACACAGATTTACGCTGCCATCATACACCGCAAGTTCCTCGGGAGTCATTGTGCCGTTATGTACGCGGACAAGGTCGTAAATTTTCATAAGCTCCTCGCGGCTTTGCGGGATTATCCGCACCGCCAGACGCGAATCCACAGGCTCCTTTCGGCACAGTTCCTCGTATGTACGAAGCGCGGCGAAATATCTTTTTTGGTCGAAGTCTGACGGGAGGTATTCGCGGGGCTTTAACTGTACGTTTTCACATCCGTTGTATTCATTTATCTCCGCCGTGGCTATAATGTCGATTTTATCTCCCGATTTCGGAAAGAATTTCGCGAACGACGTGTTGAAATCTACCGCGCCGAGCGTTACACCATCCTGTTCCACATCGAAACGTGTGAATTTACCGTCGGAGAGCGCACGCTTGGTTTTTACCGTACAGCCTTTCAGTAGAAACAGCGGCTGAGAATTTCCCTCGCCGAACGGTTCGAGAAGCGTCAGTTTTTTCACATTGTCAACGGTAAGTGAACCGAGTGAAAGTTCCATATCCGGCGCGATGCTCCGCTCGGGCATTTTGGGATAGAATTCCCGCGCGTAGTGGTAAATATCCGAGGTGAACTCATCGAGCTTTTCCGCGGTGAGCGAAAATCCGCCCGCGCCGGGGTGTCCGCCGTATTTCGTCAGCGTTTTGCTGCACTCAGTCAGCATTTTATGAACCGAAAATCCTTCAATGCTTCTTACTGAGCCGCGCGCTACGCCGTCCTTAATGGAAATCACAATAGCGGGTTTTCCGTAACGTTCCACCAGACGCGAGGCGATTATCCCGATTATTCCGTGGTGCCAACCCTCTCCGGCAGCGACAATCACGCGTTGCTTCAAAAGCATAGGATTATCGCGGGACTGTTTTTCGATGTCATTTAGTATTGCGTTTTCGGAGGATTTGCGCTTTTCGTTAAGCTCGCACAATTCCTCTGAGATTCTCCGCGCGGTGTCTGTGTCGTCTTCGCACAACATAAGCCGCAATGCGCGTTCGGCGGTGTCCATACGCCCGGCGGCGTTAATTCGCGGGCACAATCCGAATGCCACGCTTGTTGCGGTGAGATTCCGCACCGGGAGTCTTGAAGCGTTTACCAGCGCGGAAATTCCCGCGTGACGCTCGTCCGTTATGCTTTGCAAGCCAAGCTGAACAATGTAGCGGTTTTCTCCTTTAATCGGCATTACATCGCCGATTGTGGCGATTGCTGCCAAATCCGCGTAATGCTCCAAAGCAAACTGCTCGTCGCCATCCATAAGCGCGATAAGCAGTTTCAGAGCCACTCCCGCGCCGCACAGATCCTTGAACGGCGAGGGGTCGTCCGCGCGGTTGGGGTCGACGCACGCTCCGCATACAGGCAGGGACGCTCCGGGCTGATGGTGGTCGGTAATTACAAGCTCCACGCCTTTTTCATGCAGAAAATCCGCTTCGGCAATCGCGTTTATGCCATTGTCTACGGTGATTATCAGCTCCGTGCCGCGGTTTACGATTTTTTCCAGCGCGGAAATGCTCATTCCGAAGCCCTCGTCGCGCGAGGGAATATAATATTCCACGTCCGCGCCCTGAGCTTCCAGAAAGCTGTACACCATAGCGGTAGAGCATACGCCGTCGCAGTCGTAATCCCCGAACACGGTGATTTTTTTGCCCTCGTCCAGCGCGGAGTTGATTATATCCACCGCCGCGCCCATATCACTCATAAGAAGCGGGTCTGAAAGGTTTTTGCATGCGAAGAAGCTCTGCGCGGCTTCCATATTCAGGATTCCGCGACGAATCAGAATTTCGCCCAGAAAATCCCCGAATTCGCGGATAACCTCGTTATTCTTATT
>CAYZQU010000123.1:0-5818 GCA_964480645.1 uncultured Ruminococcus sp.
AATTATCCGCGTGAATATGCTCCGGGATAAGCTGTTCTTGCATTACTACGACACGGACGGCGAACAGGCGGTTTCCGACGATGAGTACAATAAATTTGTAAATGAGAATTATGCCGCAATTCGCATAATGGTGTTCCCTTATGAGGATTATTCGGGCGAGGAGCTTACAGCCGAATCCGATATTAAAGCAGTAAAGGATAAGGCTCAGAAATGCGTAGACGATTTTAACAGCGGTGATAGAAACATAGTCACCATACATTATGATTACGAGCTTGAAAAGGCTCAGAACGAGGCTCGTAAAAAGGCGGCGTCGGAGTATTCCGAGGATAACGCGGACGGTCTTTCCCGTGATGAGTACATCGAAAAAGCGGCAGAAGAAGCGACCTATACCGTTCCCGACGACGCGAATATATTTAATGAGTCGTTCGATAAGTCAAATTCTTCCTATAATGCCGAGGTGACGGATTTCATTATGTCCCTTGCGCGTGACGGTCAGCCGCATGTATTTCACAGCGATGAGGCGAAAGCGTCGTATGTTGTTGAGCGAATGGAAATGTCCGTTCTTGAAAATTGGAACGACTCATATCGCAAGACGGTACTTCTGAAAATGCGCGGAGACGAGTTCAACGAGATGTTGGAGCAAGCGTCTGCGGATTATGAGGTTCAGCAGAGCGATTATCTGGTGAATACAAAATACGCGCCCAAAAAAGTCAATGAGTTTGTTCAGCCCACAATTTAATTATGCAGCTTCTGGGAATTAATAACGTTTCGATAAGCTTTGCCGACCGTCTATTGTTTACCGATGTGAGTTTTGACATTTACGATGGCGAGAAAATCGGCTTTGTAGGCGTAAACGGAAGCGGAAAAACGACACTGTTCCACATCATAAACGGGGAAATTTCACCCGATGATGGAAATGTGCATATTGCAGGCGGCGTGAAAATAGGATATATGGAGCAGTTCGCGTGCAAGGATTCATTACGGACTTTGTTTGATGAAACTCTGGAGATTTTTGCAGGATTGCAGGAGCTGGAATTGCAAATCGAGGAGCTTCATGACAAAATCGACATGGGAAATTGCTCTCCCGAGATAATCGAGCGTCAAGCGCTGCTGCGCGAACAATTCGAGCGCGATGGCGGATTGACATTCCGCAGCCGTACTGCGGCGGCGCTGATTGGTCTGGGATTTTCCGAGGAGGATTTGAAGTTACCCGTAAGCGTGTTGTCGGGCGGTCAGCGCAGCAAGCTGCAACTCGCGAAGCTGCTGCTTTCCAACGCGGATATGCTTTTGCTTGACGAGCCGACGAATCACCTCGACATAAAGTCCGTGGAGTGGCTTGAGCGCTTCCTTGTCGACTATCGTGGAGCGTTTATTGTAATTTCTCACGACCGATATTTTCTCGATAAGGTGACAGAGCGCACATTGGAACTTGAAAACCGTCATATCCGCGATTATAAGGGCAATTACACGCGGTTTTTGGAATTGAAAGCAGAGGCGCGTGAGCGTCAGGAGCGCGTCTATGACCGCACAATGCGCGAAATCAAGCGGGTTGAGGGCATTATCGAACAACAAAAACGGTGGAATCAGGCGCGGAATTATGTGACCATAGCAAGCAAGGAAAAGTCCATAGAACGGCTTGAACAGACGCTTGATAAGCCCGAGGACGCGCCCGAAGCAATAAAGTTCTCATTTCACGCGGCGGACGGCTGCGGAAACGATGTCCTTGAAGCGCGGAATCTGTCGCTCGGATTCGGCGGAAAGCGGTTGTTCAGTGGCGTGAATCTTGATATCAAGCGCGGTGAGAGGGTGTTTCTTATTGGCGACAACGGCTGCGGAAAAACGTCGTTGTTCCGTGTGCTGATGGGGCAGTATCAGCCGCTTGACGGGGATTTTCGGTACGGCGCGCGGGTGCAGGTTGGGTATTTCGACCAGCAGCAGCGCGGGCTGTCAGAGGAGAAAACCGCGTTAGACGAGGTCTGGGACACGTATCCGAAAATGACGGAAACCGAGGTGCGGAGCGCGTTGGCGGTGTTCCTGTTTAAGGGCGACGACGTGTATAAGCGGATTTCGGAGCTATCCGGCGGCGAGAGGGCGCGCGTCGCGTTGCTGAAACTAATGCTGTCCGGGGCGAATTTTCTGTTGCTAGACGAGCCGACGAATCACCTTGACATAACATCCTGTGAGGCTTTGGAGAACGCTTTGGCGAACTATGACGGTACGTTGCTGGTAATTTCGCACGACCGTTATTTGATCAATAAACTCGCAAATCGTGTATATCACCTCACTTCCACGGGAACTGAGAATTATCTCGGTAACTATGATTACTATTTGGAACGCTCTTTGCAAGAATCGGAAAATATTCCTGCAAAACAAGAGAAAACCCAATCCGAGCAGGCGATATCCTATAAGCAGCGCAAAGAGCGCGAAAGTGAGCATAGAAAGCTAATCGGTAAGGTTTCGCGTTTGGAGAATTCTATCGAGGAAATGGATTCTAAAATCACGGAAATGACGGAGAAACTTTCCAATCTTGCGGATTACAAGGAAGCGATGGAGCTATCCGAGCAAATTGAGCAGCTCCGTCGGGAGCAGGAATCGGCGATGGAGGAATGGGAAACGGCGTCCGTGGAGCTTGAGAATTTTGAATAAATCACGCGCTAAACTTGCATTTTGGAGGGGTTTTCGGTGACAAAGCAAATCAGAGCATACCTTGCGTTTCTGGAGGAGTTTTTCGCGGCGGAACACACACAAGAGGAACTCATAAAACAGCGTGGGAAGCTGCTTCAGCGTATATCGTTCTATCAACACGAGCGCATTGTTCACCTTATTGTCACCATGTCGTTTGCCATTTTCTTTATTTTATCTCTGGGAATATGGATGGCGAATTCGGGAATAGGGTTGATGCTGCTTGCAGTGCTGTTTCTTGTAATGACCATCGCGTACATAAAGCATTATTATTTCCTTGAAAACTCGGTACAAAAGATGTATCTTTATTACTTTAAGGTGGAAAATCTGTAATGCAAAATATGCAAGTTTTTGAAATGAATTATTCATAGCTTGATCTTGCAAAATGAGTAGAAATTCACTCGCAGAGGGATTTGCGAGTGGTTTTTGCGCGTTAAATTGAATGAGGTGAACAAAATGTCAATCTTTGACGCTTTTAAGCGTATTGAGAGCCGCGAACCCGCGCCGACAGGCACTTTGGAGTACATTATCGCCGGTCTGGGAAATCCGGGGAGCGAGTATGAATCCACGCGCCACAACATCGGTTTTATGACCGTAGACGCGCTCTGCGAGCGGCACGGACTGCAATGTAAGAAAGTGCGGTTCAAGTCGCTGACCTGCGACGCAATGATTGCGGGAAAACGCTGCCTGATTATGAAACCGACCACATATATGAACAAAAGCGGCGAGGCGGTGACCGAAGCGATGAGCTTCTATAAAATCCCGCCGGAACGCACCATAATAGTGTTTGACGACATTTCACTCGAACCGGGGCGTTTGCGTATCCGTCGCAAGGGGAGCGACGGCGGGCACAACGGCATTAAGAATATCATCTACCTGTCCGGCTCGGACGCGTTTCCGCGCATTAAAATGGGAGTTGGCGCGAAGCCGAATCCCGAGTATAATCTTGCGGATTGGGTGTTGGGACGCTTCAAAAAAGAGGACGGCGAAAAGCTTGAGAAATGCTTTGATAATGCGGTTTCGGCGCTTGAGCTGATGGTTAACGAAAAAATTGATGAAGCAATGAACAAATATAATTCGTGATTTTGCAAGTTTGTATCTCATTATCCTGCAAAATTCACAGTTGAGAATTTTGCAGGATTATATGTCCCGAAAATTCAGAATTGAGTAAGGTGTAATAATGAACTTTTTTGTAAACGCGGCTTTGAAAAATCCATATTTTGTAAAGCTGCAATCGTATATAGAATCCGAAAATCAGCTTCCCGCGATGGTGACGGGTGTTTCGCACATCTGCAAGGCGCATTTTCTCGCGGCGCTGACAGCGCGGCTTCGCGAGGATGAACCGGCGCTTATAATCGCGGAATCGGAGGGCGAAGCGCAAAGGCTTTGCTCGGATATCAATATGATGCTCGGCTCTCAGTCGGTGTTGCTCTATCCCGAAAAAGAACTGATTTTCGCGGATGCTTCATCGCGCGAATATGAGCAAAAACGAATTTTTGCATTATCAAACTTGCAAAATCGCGGATGCCGCGCTGTGATTTGTTCACCGATAGCTGCCGGACAGTTCACAATCCCACCCGAGGAACTGAAAAAACGCACCATAACACTAACATCGGAAACTGAAATGTCGCTTGACGAGCTGATTTCGCGCCTTATCGCCGCCGGATATTCGCGCACTGATATGATTGAGGGCGCGGGGCAGTTTTCGGTGCGCGGCGGAATCGTTGATATTTTCCCGCCAAGCAGTTCTGTGCCTTGCCGTGCGGAGTTTTTCGGCGATGAGATTGACAGCCTTTCGGAGTTTGACTTGGAATCACAGCGTCGGACGAATTCCTTGACTAGCATTGCGATTTCGCCTGCCCGTGAAACGCTTTTAGACAGCCTTGAGGTTCTCTGCCAAAAGCTGGAATCCCACTCCAAAAAGCTTCGCGGAAAATCTTACGAAACCGCTCGTCAAGCCATTTCAGATGAGATTGACTCGATACGCGGCGGAGCGATTCCGCAGGCAATTGACAGATTCTTCCCGCTATGCTACGACGTGCAAGCGACGGTATTTGATTATGCAAAAAGTGTGTTCGTTTGTGAGAATGCCGCAACGCGCGAAGCCTTTAGAAGCGCGGAATTACAACATATTGAGGACATAAAAGTAATTATCGAGGAAGGTAAAATCTGCAAGGGACTCGATAAATTTATGCAAACTAAGTCTGAATTTAACGCGATTCTCAACGATAGAACACGCGTTTATTTTGATAATTTCATACGCGGCGGGGGATTGGAACTCGGTACGATAATCAATGTGACCGGCGCGGTTCAGAACGCTGTGTGGAGCGGTGAATATAAGGTGCTTTTGCAGGATTTGGAGCGTATTCTTGCAAAAAAGGGTTGCGCGTTTATTTTTGCCGGAACGGAAAAGGGCGCTAAAAATCTTGCCGCCGACCTCGCCGCAGAGGGCGTAAACGCTGAATTTTACGCGTCCCCCGATGATGTGATTCCCGGTAAAGTGCTGGTTTCGGCGGGAACGCTCTCCGCAGGACTGGAATATATTGACAATGGGTTGTGCATATTTACTCACACGGCTGTCCATGCGGCTCGGCGGCGAATTCCAAAGCGTAAAAAAGGCGAGGAAATACGTTCGCTTGAGGACATTTCGGTCGGGGATCTGGTAGTTCATTATTCTCACGGAATCGGAATTTTTGATGGCGTTCATAAGGTCGAATCCGGCGGGGTTTCAAAGGATTACATTCGCATAAAATACGCGGGCGCGGACGTGCTGTATGTTCCCGTTACGCAGCTGGACTTGATTTCGCGCTACATCGGGTCGGCGGATATGTCCACGGTGAAGCTTAATAAGCTGAATTCAGACCAGTGGACAAAATCCAAGGCAAAGGCTAAATCCGCCGCCAAAGAGATGGCGCAGGAGCTTATTGCACTTTACGGAAAGCGTATGAAATCCCAAGGATTTGCATTTCCCGAGGACGACAACTTGCAAGAAGACTTTGAGCAGCATTTTCCGTATATCGAAACGGATAGCCAACTCCGCTGTATTGATGAGATAAAATCGGATATGCAGCGCGTTCAGCCAATGGAGCGTCTATTGTGCGGAGACGTCGGTTTCGGAAAGACCGAAGTGGCTCTG
>CAYZQU010000124.1:0-5737 GCA_964480645.1 uncultured Ruminococcus sp.
ACTTTGCTATCCGCTTTGATTTTAGAGGCGGCTTTCTTGATACGCTCGAACTCATCCTTATCGTAATTTACGGGGAGGTCAATCCACCCAAGGAAGTCGTTTCCCGCGCCCGTACCGTTTGTCAGCGTCTCGTGAGCCGCTTTCACTGCGGAAGCATAGCACTCAAGCTCATGCTCGCGCACAAACCCCTTAAGATACTTGTCGTCAAGTCTTATACTCATTAATTTATAACTCCTTTCCACTGTGTCTTTGATTTCAAACACAATGTCCTGATTATATTATAATTCATTTTCCCAACTTTTTCAAGGAGTTTTCCAACATCTTCACGAATTTGTATATTTCGCACAATTTTCAAAGCACATTTTATGCACATTGTACAAGGCTTGCATTAATTACCGACAGGAGGAATAACAACAATTTCGCCGTTGCCCTTGAATACCACTGCCGTGTCCGCAGGAGGAGACTCGGATTTTGACGCGTCCGCTGTACGAGCGTATTCTCGGAACGCCAGCCACTCACGCAGACGGTCAAGCGTTTCGGGGGTTGCCGCCGTGCGCGATTCGCCTTTATGCGTGATTTTCACCGTTCCGCCGCGCATAACCAGCTTTGTCGCCAGTGCGAACGCTTTATCGCAGCATACCGGGAGCGCGCTGTTTCCGATAAACAGATTGGTTGTCGCGCTGCCGTTGCTTTCGTCCAGACGCACCATCAGCTTTCCCTTCTTCGCGGAAAGCTTATAGTTCACACGGCGTGGTGAATCCCCTTCAACATACTCACGATGCTCATAGCCCGGCATTCCGCCGTGCATAACTGTGATTCCCTCCTCGACTTCTTCCTCCTCTGACGGCAGCGTATTCGGAAACACCTCAGGACCGTCATATTCCACTATCATCGGTAATACCGCCACACGGGAAGTCTGTTCATACGGGAGCTTTTGTGAGAAGCTGCCTAGAAAGTCGCCGATGACTACTCTTTTCATTGTCAGTGTGTTCAATCCGCTGTGTTCCGCGCGGAAATTGCCCTTGACAGTCACCGATTTGCGGAACAGCAGCGCGGTTTTAAGATTAATCGGATGTTCTCCCTCAATGCATACCATCACATACGGGATAAAGCAAAATCCGCTTTTTTTAAGTGTGACCTCGAATTCCACAATATTTCCGCACTCGCAGACGCCCGACATTTCCTCAAGCTTCACCGTAAAACGCTTTCGTGAAATAATTACCATCACAAGGGAAATCGTTACCGCAATGCCGATTGTGTACACCAGCACGCGCCCGATTTCACCGTTAATGAAGATCAACATAATCGCGCTGAGGAGAATCGCGCCGATATACCCGGTTATGTGTATCATTTCTTACGGCTCCTTTTCGTCTTGTAGATTAGCTTATAATCGTCCATCAGGCGATTTGTGTCGACATCGGGACTACCGTTTCCGTATAGCAGTTCATTTGCCGCGTCGGTAATTTCAGCCGCCTGAGCGCCCAAATCCAGTGAGCGCGTTATGGTATCGCAGACCTCCTCGGCTGTCGCGGATTTTACGGGAGTGCCGCTTATCTGACTGCTAAGCCGTCTTACACGCAAATAAACCGCGCGGATTTTCCCATTACGGCTTCTGAACCGATACGAAATCCTGAACGCCGCCTCTTCAAGCTGCTTACGGAACACAATCATAATAACGCCCAATACAACAACCGTGATAAGCACGATAAACATCACGGTCTTAACCGCCGTATTCTCACCGCTTATTGCCGCGTATGATGTGCCGTCGAGTTCCAACCAGCCATAGCCCTCAATATAGGCGGTTGACCATGCGTGCGCCTGATTCTCCTTGACAATAAATTGACCGTAAACGTCCATCGAATCATCTTTAAGCTGATAGCCCTCGGTATATCTCGCGGGAATTCCCGCCGCGCGAAGCAGGAGAGTTGTCGCGGTGGCAAAGTCTGTGCAGATCCCTCGCTTACCGGTGAACAGAAAATACTCAGCGGTGGATTCCTCCGGAACGTAATTCAAATCGTATGTAAAGCCGTTCTCAAAATACCGCTCGATTGCTTTCGCCTTGTCATAATCGTTGGTAAGTCCCGCAGTAATTTCGTCCGCGAGAGCCTGAATTCTCGGAGTTACGCCGTTTTCTCCGTTCTGTTCAAAATCGTACCAAGCCAGCTCGTACTCACGTTTGAACGCATTATACATATCCTCGGAAATAACTTCCTCCCAATACGCGTTATCCAGAATCTCCGTAAAATCCACATTTTCAAACATTCTAATAAAATCCATGTTTGGTTTATCGGAATAGAATCTCGCAGTGTATATGGGATTTCTGCCGTAGTCGCTCTCTGTCCAGACCTCGTCCTTTTCACTGTGGTAAATTTTACCAGTGTAATTACGGAACGCGACATTGTATGTTTTAGATGGGTGCAGCACCACACGACCGCTTGAATTATCCACAAAACGTATGGATATCGAGTTCTCCTGAGTTCCTGAAAGGTTTCCGACGGCATCGAGAGCGTCCTTGTACTGTTCAAGCTTTCCCCAACGCACGCCGACTTTCAGATTGCGAATCAGCACCGGCACATCGAGCGCCTTGTAATTATCCCAGTTATTATAGCCCCAAGCATTTCCGTCCGAATTTGTCCAACCATTCTCGCCCTCGTAACGATCATAGGTTTCACGCGTTACCTTATACGGATAATCAGCAGCGGCAACAAATACCGCTTCCGAAGATGGATTGTTGTAGCCGCGATTCGATTGGGTACGCTCCTCAAATTCCGATATGGTCTGCGTGCCAAAACGCGCGTTTCCACGATACAACAGGAGTGTGTCCATATACTGACCCATTGGAGTATTATCGTTAATCGGAACGGTCATTATAGCCAATAATGCCACAGCGGCAGCGGCGGCAAGCGCGGCAAAGCGTTCTTTACGCGCGCGCTTATCATAAAAATACACAGTGCCCTTTTCTTCGGGACGCGCCACTCCTGCAGCCGCAAGAATATACGCCGTTACCAAAAACGCGAGAATCGGAATGGGAAGTCCGCCTGTTGTCCGTGCGCCCAGCATAATGGGAATCGCCGCGATATAAACCAAAAATCCGGGACGCGGCAGATTCGCCGTAAAATAAAAAGTGGGATACGTGAAAATCAGCGAAAACATCCACATTGAAGCTCCCGCCAACATCGGGTCAAAATAGTTTGACGTCGTGAAGATAAAGCGAAAAAGCTCTATTGGTCCGTAAGCGGCGCTTACCAGATTGTTCACAACCAATATCGAAATAAACAGTCCCAAAAACGCCAGAAACGACAGTGCTTTCCGCTTTCTCAGCTTATAGAACATCATATACATCGCCGATGTGATTGCAGTCATAATGAGCGTGCAAAGAAAAGCCCGGCTTTTACACAACACGTACATCATGGCTGTGTTTACCGCACATAGGAATATCAGCGCTAATGGGATTTCCGCGTGTTCATATACAATTTTAACTCGTTTTTTCATACTCATTTATAATAGGTATATAACCTGCACATCATCATTCCGTTATATAACTTACGATTCTTGTCGGCTTTGACGCCGAAAATATCCTCAAATTCCTCATCGGGGGTGATTATATACAGCGAATTGCCATTAAACGGAATCAAACGCTCCCCGAGAATTTTATAGATTTCCCGAGCGTCCGATACCTCAAGCATACGCTCTCCATAAGGTGGGTTGGTGAGGATTTTAACCGGATATTCGGGATACGAAAAATCACGGATATTGCGGGTTTTCGCGGTTACGCAATCCCCTACTCCAGCCTTATGCGCGTTTCGGAGAGTAAGCTCCGCGCATTCCGGGTCGATATCGAAGCCCTCCGCGCGGAAATCCGATGAATGCTTGATTCGGCTTTTCGCCTCCTCACGCGCTTTCTCCCACGCGCTTTTCGGCAGAAAGCGCATACGCTCCCCCGCAAACGTCCGATTCAGCCCCGGTGCTATGTCCAGTGCCTTCATCGCCGCCTCGATAAGCAGCGTTCCCGAACCGCAGAATGGGTCGCAAACATAATCCCCGTCACGAATCCTCGCTATATCGACAATTCCCGCCGCCAGAGTTTCACGAATCGGCGCGGAATTGCTCTCTGCGCGGTATCCGCGTTTGTGAAGCCCCGTGCCGCTGGTGTCGAGCATTAGTGTGAACTCGTTCTTCATCAATGTAAAGCGAATCTGACACAATGCGCCGTTTTCCGCGAGAACGTTCATTCCGTAAGATTTGCCGAGATTCACCGCCATCGCCTTTTTAACAATTTTCTGTATCGCGGGGACGCTCGTCAGTTTGGAATTCAAAGAACTTCCCTTATTCGGAAATTGGTCGTTTTTGCCGATAAACTCCGACAGCGGCAGCTTGCGGATTCCCTCAAACAGCTCATCGAATGTTTCCGCGCGGAACTGCCCAAGCACAACGCACACGCGCTCCGCCGTGCGGAGATTGACATTCGCCCGCGCGCAGATTTCCGCATCTCCCGAAAAGAACACGCGTCCGTTCTCTGTTCGTATATTCTCGCCGCCGATTTTTCGTATCTCAAAAGTGAGTGTCTTCTCCAGCCCGAAATGACACGGCGCGACTAAATCAAACCTCTCCATCATTTACGCTCCAGAGCGCGTTTTCCAATATCATTACGATAATGCGCCTTATCGAACGAAATCTCCGACACAGCCTTGTAAGCCTTATTCAGAGCGGCTTGGAGATCCTCTGCGGTCGCCGTTACGCCAAGCACGCGCCCGCCCGCCGTAAGGAACTTTCCGTTTTCAAGCTTTGTGCCCGCATGGTAAACATACGCGTCGGAAATCTGCCCGTTGTCGTCCAACCCGTAGATTTCCTTTCCGGTCTCGTACTTTTCGGGATAACCGCCGCTTGCCATCACCACGCACGCGCACGCGCCGCCATTCCACTTGATGTCCAAATCAGCGAGATTCCCGTTCCATATTGATTCGATTATGTCCACCAAATCCGTTTCCAACAGCGGCAGCACCACCTGCGTTTCGGGGTCGCCGAAACGACAATTGTATTCCACGACCTTCGGACCGTTCGGAGTGAGCATTAATCCGAAATACAAACACCCCTTGAACGGTCGTTCCTCGTTCTCCATCGCCTTGATCGTGGGCTTGAAAATCTTCTCCATACACTCCTCGGCGATTTCGTCCGTATAACACGGATTCGGCGCGATCGTGCCCATTCCGCCCGTGTTCAGACCCTCGTCATTGTCATAAGCGCGTTTGTGATCCATTGAGGAGACCATCGGCTTTACGGTCTTTCCGTCCGTGAACGCCAGAACCGACACCTCAGGACCTGTCATAAACTCCTCGATAACGATTTCCGCGCCGCTCTTGCCGAATTTTCCGTCAACCAGCATTGAATGAACGGCGGACTTTGCCTCCTCGAAATTCTTGGCGATGATTACGCCCTTTCCGAGAGCCAATCCGTCCGCCTTGATAACTGCGGGATAGCTGTTTTGCTTCTCCAGATAAGCGACAGCCTGACCCTCGTCCGTGAACACCTCATACGCGGCAGTCGGAATTCCGTACTTCTTCATCAGTCCCTTTGAGAACGACTTGCTCCCCTCGATAATCGCCGCGTTCGCTCTCGGACCGAACGTCTTGAATCCCGCGTCGTTGAGCCTGTCCACCATACCCGCGACCAACGGGTCATCGGGAGCGACAAACACATAATCGGGATTCAGCTTTCGTGCCAGCTCCACAACTCCGTC
>CAYZQU010000125.1:0-5725 GCA_964480645.1 uncultured Ruminococcus sp.
CTCCGCAATAGCCCTCGCCGATACCCGGGCCAAGACCCGCGATCATCGCGGTACCTGCGCCGAGTGCTGAAAGTCCAAGTACAATACCTCTAGCTAATTCTTCCATATTCGTTATCCTCCGTTAAATATGTATTTTTATCTCAAATTGCTTGAGATAGTAAACAATGTTTAATCCTCCGAGCAGTCCGCCGAGGAGATGTATGACATACTCAGCATAATGAATATATACGCCTGCATTACCGCCGAGAAGATGTCAAAATACAAAGATGCAACTGCAGGAACAAGTATCGCGAAATGCCCCATAGCGAAGTAGATAAGCGCGCTTATAACCGTACCCGCGACCATATTGCCGAACAGACGCAGCGTCAGCGCGAGCGGATTCGCGAACTCGCCGATTATGTTAAACGGAAGCATAAACGGCAACGGCGACACGAAGCTTTTCATGTAGCCTCCGAATTTACCCGTCTTGCCCCTGTTGTACTGAACGAGACAGAACGTGATAATGGCGAATGCACCCGTTACGGAAACGTCCGCAGTGGGGTTTCTGAGTCCGAGCAGACCCATAAGGTTGTTAATCATTATGAAACAAAACAATGCCGCGATGTACGAATGATACGCCTTGTACTTCGGTCCCATTGTTCCGTCAACCGTGCCTCGGAAAAACTCTACGATCCATTCCGCCGCAACCTGACGTTTTGTTTCGGGCACAACCTTCAAATTGTGAGTGAGAACCAACACAACGACAAGCAGAATCGCGATTACAAACCATTGCACGATAACGCTTTCCGTTAAGTTGATTGTGATGCCGCCTAAATTAAAGCTTTTGACGACCAAAGGACCGTTTACGGAAATTCCTTCCTCTGACGCCAGCATTAACGCAGTAGGCATAAATCATTCCTCCTTACCTTTTTTTATTTCCCGCAGCATTATGGCGATCCTCGGAAAAAACAACGGAATCACCGACGCCACGAGATTTATAAACGGCGCTAACGCACCGATTGTAAGTAGTAAAAACAACCCCAGATACCGAAAAGCGTACATTCGGCTCATATAGGTATTTGCTTTCTTTTCGGATTTTTGTATGGAATTCTGCGCGGTTTTGCCCAATGCCCAGAAGTTTGCCGCTGTGAGAATTATTCCGTACAACGCTCCTATCGGAACGGAATATACGAATCCCATCGCGAAGAAAATAACTATCGTCACCGCCATATATATTCCACTGAGGATGAGAAAATACGGCGCAAGAGAGAGCATTTCCGCGTAAACAGGTTCATTTTTTTTCATAATCCTACTTTCGCAAATTCTTGTAATCATCATAATAATCGTTGTCGCTCCTATGACTTGTAAACGCCTTAGGCGCGGGCTTTTCACGCTTTTCGTAGTATCTGATGAGCGTCACAAGATAATTCACCGCGCCGCCCAGCATAAAAATTATCGCCAGCGCGATGAAAATTCCCATCACCCAATCGGGCAGGTCAAAGCGGCTTACCAGTGCGCTTCCGCCCCATATAAACAACAGCAATGGCGCGAGTATCACAAACGCCAATTGACTTACTTTCGCGTATACCGAAAGCGGATTATCGTCCTTTTTCATCAGCTTATCAGCTCCGTCAAACGCCACGCGCCGTTCTCTTTAACCATCTCGGTGGAGAGAACGTTCCCCTCGCTCACGTCCGAATCATTCGGAGAAGCACCGTTAACATAAATCACGACCCTGCACTTATCATCCGCTGTGGGAATCACTTCCAACGGTGTGGACGACCAATCCACGGAATAATTTGTATCGGGCTTGAAATCCTCGCTGATTCCGAGAACCTGCTCCGCGTCAGCCATGTCGGAGTTCACTGCCAGACCGTTCTTCATATAGCGCGTCTTATAAACTCCGCGCGCCCAGATGTCGGTTGCCGCTTGCTCGGTGTAAATGCTTCTCAGCAAGTTCTGCATATCATCGGGAGTCTTGTATTTATCGGAATCTACGGTGTAAATTCCATCCTCGGGCTTATTCCCATAAGGCTCGTCAAGGTGCGGCAGACCCTCGGTTATATATAGTTTAATGACGGTGTAATTGCTTGCCACAAGGTCATGCGCGGAGGTAAGGCACTCGTCGATCTGCTCCGAAGTTGCCGAAAACCTCTCCACTCGAGAACCATTGGGCAATGTTTCGCTATTGCCGCCATTCATTACAATAATCAGCACGACAATTGCCGCCACAGCCGCCACAGCCACTACGACGGTTGCGATAAGCGCACTGCTTGAACCTTTTTGCTTGTTCTTATTTTCACTCATTAAACAAACCTCTTATTTTGCTTTTTACTTTGCAGAACCCGCTTCCTTGCTGTCGAAAGAAATCGCTTCGGGGAATACGTTTCTGCTGTCTTCCTTGGAAAGGAATGTGGTGTTTACATAACCCTGTATAATCGCGCCATCCGTTACGGCAATGGTGGAGGCGTTAATATCGCCGAACACGATCGCATCGCGCTTTAACTCCGCTTTGCCCACGATATCCAGTTTCCCACGGATTCTTCCGTTGATGTCGGCGTACTGTGAGGACAAATCCCCGATAAGTATTGTGTCGCGGTCCATACGCATTCTTCCTTTAAGCGACACATTTCCCTGCATTGCCGCGGAATTCATCGCCGCGTTGTTGCAGGTAATGTCACCGACGATTTTTCCGCTCATATCCACATTTCGCGTGGTTTCAACATTACCCTTGACGTTGCCGTCGATTCGCATATTGGCAAGCGAATGGACGTTTCCGTCGATTACAGTGTTCTTGGAAATCACGGTCAACTCGTCGGTTTCGTTCGGTGCTTGCATTGGTGCGGGAGCGCCGCCGCCGTTCGGCGGAACATATCCGCCGCCTCCGTAACCGCTGCCTTGGTTATAGGCGTTCTGATTGTATCCGCGCTGATCGTAGTTTTGATTATACCCGCCTTGGTCGTAACCAACGCCACCGTAACCGACATTCACGCTGTTTCCGGAGTTCTGCTGAGGTTGGACGTTTTCGTTATTTTGCCCGAAATTGTTGCGAATATTTTGTACATTCTGATTAATTCCGCCCCGCTCGGGATGATTCTCGGGCATATTATTAACAGGATTTGTCGGATTTTGCATATTCCGCTCGGGGGCTACGGGAGTATCTTGTGTAAATCCCCGATTCTGCTCGGGTGCGGGATTTGCCTGTTGCGGTGGGGGATTCTGCGCGGAAACGGCATTCTGCTCCACAGGGGCGGGATTGCGATAATACGGCGTTTCCAAAGGAACGCCGTTCATACCGGTGTTCCGCGATTCCTCATCCCGGTGAAGATACTTATCCAGCTCCGTGGACTCATCAGGCTTAGAGTCGCCCTTATCCTGACCGTCTTTTTTCCACAGCTCCTTAACCGCCTGTGAGAAATTATCCTTGATTCCCATAATTAAATCCTTTCACTATCTGGAATTTCAACTCGCGAACCGCTTATTTCAATTTCCAATCCGCTGAACCGCCGATTTTAATTTCAATCCGCGAACCGCTCACTCCGCTTTGCTGCGGCAAAATCACTCTCTTTCGCGGATTGGTTTATGAAAACTCGCCGATAAACTGAACGGGACGAGTGTCCGCGTTTATCTTGTCGAACTTATACCCTTCATTTTTAAGAACTTTCAGCACGTCCTCAAGCACCAACACGGTGTTATACTTCGTGTCGTGGAACAAAACAAACGCGCGTTCGGTGTTCCGAACATCACGCGGAATGGAATTGTACATATTCGTCCACGTTGCTCCCGCCGCGTCGCCGCTCTCAACATTCCAGTCGAAATACCGAAAACCCCGACGCGTCATTTCCTTGATTATGTCATCGCGCGTTTGCTCATTGAAGTCGTTCTTACTGCCGCCCGGAAAGCGGAAGATAGGCGTTGAAACGCCCGTTGCCTCGCGGACTATACTCCATGCCTCGTGGAAGTCCTCAAGATAAGCCTCCACGGAAGCGTAAATCTTGTCATAATCATGCGAAGCGGTGTGAATTCCAATAGAATGTCCCCTCTTCACGATTTCCTTTAGTGTTGTATAACACTCCTCGGTGCGGTTTGGAACAACGAAAAAAGTCGCCTTTATGCCAAACTCATCGAGGTAGTTGAGTATGCTGTATGTGTACTCTGAGGGACCATCATCGAAGGTCAGATAGATTGTTCCCGTTTCGCGCTTATATTCGCTTGGCGCGGGAACGTACATATCCTCATGTAGCCCCGCGTAAGGACTTGACTCCACGGGAGAGCTTTCAGACGCGGTTGATGTCGGATTCTCGGAGGTAGTGCTTGAAGTATCACTTTGACTATTGTAATACGACAAGATTTCCGTGCGTCCGATTCCGCAGCTTTCCAGAACCTTGCAGTAGCCCTCGATTCCGCCGCCCTGCTTCTGGGCTGCCGCCGCCAGTAAATCTTTATCGGAAATGCCGTTTTTCGACAGAATATCATGAAACTCCGCACCGCTTATGGATTTTTTGGAAGCTGCCATCGCGATAATATCCTTATCGGAAATTCCCGCATTATTAAGTGCTGTGTACAATCCTTCCGCGTCAATTTTTTTGTCCTTATTTATTTCACGCAGAAATTCCTCGTATGAAACTCCGCTTTTTTCAAAAATCTCGCGGAAGTCGTCAATATCGCCGATTTTCTCCTCTACCAGAACATTAGCAACCGCCGAAAGACGAGTGTTCTCCTTTTCGGTTTCGGCAAGTTTAGCTTTATTGTTCACATACATAACTCCGAACACGACAGCCAACACGAGCGGCACGAAAAAAAATATGGCGAGTACTGTTTTTATCAGCACCTTAAAGAATTCAACGCTGCCAAACCGCATTTGAATACCTCTTTTATCTTTACAATTTGTATAAAACTGATTTTCCAAAATGGAAGTTGTTTTATTATACGGCAGGGAGAGCCGCGGGTTATTATACAATCTGTTATCTTTGAAATTATAATTCCCCTATTATTATATAATACAATAAAAAACGGAGTTTGTCAAGAGCCAACGCGCAAATTTCGTCAAAAAACGATGTGAATAAGCGGTATTTGGAGCATTCAGGTATAAACAAATTTTTTCTGTTGAATTTGTGAAATTTGCACAAAAGTACAAAAACGGCGCAAATCCGCGCCGTTTTTACATTTATTCAGATACATAAACACGTTTCATACGCATGTCTTTGATGGGACGGTCGTTGTAGTCGGTTTTGGTTTCCGCGATTTCGTCCACCGCGTCCATTCCGTCAACCACGCGCCCGAACGCCGCGTAATCGCCGTCCAGACCTTGACAATCCGCATGCATAATGAAAAACTGGCTTGACGCGGAATTGGGACTTTTTCCGCGCGCCATTGAAACCACTCCGCGAACATGGCTGAGGTCATTCGGAACGCCGTTTGACGCGAACTCGCCCTTGATTTTCTCGTCCGCGCCGCCCGTGCCGTTGCCGAGCGGGTCGCCGCCTTGAATCATAAATCCCTTGATGACGCGATGGAAGATAAGTCCATCATAGAATCCCTGATTTACCAATTTAAGGAAATTCTCCACCGTAATCGGAGCTTTATCGGGATAAAGCTCAATCTTAATTTCCTTGCCGTTTTCCAATTCAATAACAACCATTTTTTCTCCTTATCTAAATGGCAAATCCGGAAACGGGCAAAACTACGCTTCGCTCCGTTTTGCCCTTGCCTGCCCGTGAAAGCTCCACTTCGTTACGCTTTCACG
>CAYZQU010000126.1:0-5722 GCA_964480645.1 uncultured Ruminococcus sp.
AATACCGTTATGAGCATCTTAAATCGGAGTTCCCGCGTTGGTGACTATATCAATTCCGCGGTGTCCGCCGTAACCGCCGTGCGCTTCGGTAACTTCACTGATAAGTCCGCCATTTCCGCCGACAGGCCAGAGCATCTTGCCTGCTCCGATTGTTGTTCCGGGGGCGGTGTCACCTGCGGGGCGCGGCTTGGTGCCGATTGCCATAACCTCGGTTACAGGCTCTTTGGTGACGGTTCTGGAGGTGACTGTGCGCGCGACTTCCACGCCGTTTACATAAGAAACGTTTGCGGTAACTGTTCGTTCGCCCAATACGCCCTTGGTCTTTTCCCCCTTGTTGTTCTCGTAAAGCGTGGAATCCTCATAGTATTCGCTTTCAAACGGAATAGATTCGGTATAAGTTTCGGGGCGGGTGATCCTTACATTAAGGAACGGTTCTTCCTGAGTGATTTTGAGTTGGTCGCCGCCGTGGAGGGACATTTCCTTGAACCCGGGATTGAGAATCTCAAGCTCGTCCATTGTCATTCCGACCTTCTGGGAGATGAGGATATGAGCGTCGCCCGTTACGACGGTGTAATATGTCGCGACCTTTTTGTATGAGGTCAGCATTTTGGCGGTTTCGTCCTCGTCTACAAAGCTATCTGTGAGGTAAAGTCCCGGGGTGTATGTAATCTCCTTGTCGAATGCCACGGATTCGCCGGGGTTGTCGGTGCGGTATCTGTCAAGAACCCCATCAAGAGCCGATTCAACCTTGTCGGTGGACTCCAGCGTTCCGTAAAACGCGTCGCCTATGAACAGCCCGTAGCCCTCTTTGATGTTATCCGCGCCCATTTGCAGTTCGAGCATTTTATCTGCGAGCTGGTAATTGTTTAATGTGTTTGCGTATCCGACCACATCAACCTCAAAGCCCGGTTCAAGCGTGATAGCCTCAACATGACTTCCCGAGTAGTTAATACGTTTCTGGACAATCTGAGCCGCTTCAAGGTACACATTTTCATCGGAGATGTACCCCATAAAGTTTCCGTTGACGGTAAGCTTCAATGCGTAGGACTGATTGTTCGCAAATCCCACGATATTGAACAGAAATATGCAGGACACAATCGGAAGCACCCAGTTGGCAATGGTTACCAATATTCCGCGTTTGCCGAAAACAACGCGCCCCGTGACTTTCGCGCTTGCGGTTAACGCCTTGCCTGAGCCGCCCTCGTCACGAGCCTTGGAAATTTCCGTTCTTCCCATTTGCAGAGCCTTGACATAGCGGCTTATCGGAGCGTAAATCACACCGCCGAACCACTTGAAAAAGCGTTTAAGATGTTTTCCAAGCCACTCCCAACCAAGCAGAATCCGCGAGATGAGCCACAAAACAACTCCCACAACCACTCTCACGACCGCGCGCGCCGCCGAGAAAAGCGATTCTCCAAGCGCGGAAACGTTCTTGAAAATCACGTTCCACACCGCAGAAACTTTCTCCGAAGCTGCGGACGCAATCCGCGAAATTTCGGAGGGCTGCTTTTCGCTCGGTTCGGCGGTTTCCGTGTTCTCCGTGGATTTCGTGGACTCCACGTTTTCTGTGTTTTCCGTGGACTCCGCGTTCTCCGCAGACTCTATATTTTCAGTTTCGTCCTTTAAAATCATAAAACCCCCTAAAGGTGACGTATAATCATTAATTCTACATTTTACATTATACATTATTTTTCGGGGGTTTTCAAGCAATTTTGTAACCTTTTTGTAACCTTTTAGAGGAATTTCGTTATTTTTTCACAAAATCTTTTTAATTGTTCCAAACGGATTGTACACAATTGACAATAAACGCGGGAAATATTACCAAGCAAATTTCTTTAATATTGTACCACTGTATATGTTGAATAATTAGTTGAAAGTTTTTTGTGCAGGGTGTACAAAAAATGGGTGTTGAATTCGTAAATATAGGTCAAAAAACAGAAAAAAGTTCAAATCGAGGAAAAATTTCAAAATCACTGTTGACGAATCAAAAAAAATTGGCTATACTGTAATTAAGAGATAGGAAAAGTGCTATATATTTGAAAACAGGCAAATCCGAGCTCTCTTTTGCAAATCCGAGCAGAGAAAAGAACAGATGAGCGCAGTCAGGTGGCGCCGCCCGTTCTTACAGAAAAAACCTCTCGCCGGAGTAACTTTTTTGGAGGTATCAGTTATGTGCATGAAAGACATTGAAGTCAAAAATCAGGTTGGCTTGCACGCCAGACCCGCTACATTCTTTATTCAGAAGGCGAACGAATTCAAGTCGTCTATCTGGGTCGAGAAAGAAGAACGCAGAGTAAACGCGAAATCTCTGCTTGGAATCCTCTCTCTCGGCATTGTAGGCGGCGCGCAGATTCGTATCATCGCTGACGGATCTGATGAGCAGCTTGCGGTTGATGGATTGGTAAAGCTCGTAGAAAGCGAATTCGCAGAGTAATTTTCCTTTTTCACGCCGCTCTGAATCCCGCGGTATGCGCGGCACAAAATCAAGAAAATAATTTTTAGGGGCAGACCGATCATCTGCCCCTCCTTATTTTAATAGCAAATTCAAAACCGCGCCCCTTTGCGGGGGATTCCCCGCGCCTCTTTGCGGGGGATTCCCCGCGCAGCTATGTGTGGGGAACCCCCATTGCCCCCAATGTGGTGGTGAACCTCCACGCCGCTATGTGTGGGGGAAACCCTTCGGGGGCGGGGGGAGTTTGAACCTAAGGACGAAGATCCCCCCCGCCCCCTACGGGTCTCTCCGGTTTGGACAACGCTTCCCGCACCTTTGGCGCGGAGCGTTGTAGCCAAACGGCGCATTTTTTGCGCTACGCGCAAAAACGTGCGCCCACTCCCCCTTCCTCTCTTCTGTTTCATCTAGGTAAAGTTGATGAAAGTTAAAGGTACATTCGGGAAGTTGATTTTTACCATAAGGTGCGTTTGGCAGTTAGGACGTTAAACCCTAACGCGCCAAATTCAAAACCACGCTCGAGTAGGACACAGGTTCATAACGTTATAACTAAAGGCAACTTGTAATTAACGAGGGCAAATCTGTGACGCTTGGCAAGCAGTCTTGAAATGCCGCTGTGTGGCATTTCAAGACTGCGTTTTCGGATTTGCTATTAAGATAAGGAGCATTATGAGTAAATTTACTGACTTTTTTAAGAAAAAATTCCGCTATATCAAAATCAGGGACGACGAGCCGCGTCCGCGGGATAAAAAGCGCCGCGAACGCACAATGAAAAACATAGGTCACGCGCTGACGGTCGTCGGGACAACCATCTCGGCAATGCTGTTGGTGTTGGTGATTATGATTTGTATCGTGGCGATTGTAGTGGTGGCTTACGTGCTTGATTTCGCGGATTCGGGATTCGATATGAATCTGCGAAACGCCGAGAAGATGTACACGACGTTTATCTACGCCAGAGACACCGAGGGACAGGAAGTCGAGGTGAAACGCCTTTTCGATGAGCGAAACCGTATCTGGGTCGATTATGAAGAAATCTCCCCGAATATTCTCAAAGCGGTAGTCGCGACAGAGGACAAGCGTTTCGCTACTCACAAGGGCGTGGATTGGCGGCGTACCGTGTACGCGCTGGCTATGGATATGGTAAGCTCCGACAGCGATGTGCGTCAGGGCGGCTCTACCATTACACAGCAGTTGATAAAGAACATCACGGGCGATGATGAGCAGACTTGGGAGCGTAAGCTCCGCGAGATTTTCCGCGCGCTGGAAATCGAGAAAAAATACACCAAAGAACAGATAATCGAAAGTTATCTCAACAACATAGGCTGGGGCGGAATGAATTACGGCGTGGGCGCGGCTTGCGAAGCTTATTTCGGCAAGAAGCCAAACGAGGTCACCATAGCGGAAGCCGCGATATTGGCGGGAATGATACGAAATCCGAATATACGCTCTCCATATACCGACCTCGCCAACTGCAAGCTTGCTCAGGAGTACGCGCTGGACAATATGTACGAGCAGGGCTATATTTCCACTGCCGAATATGAAGCCGCGTATAAAGAGCAGGTTAAGTTCAAAAACACGGTAGTGGGTGACGCGTTCGGCTACATCGACCCGCGCTCCCTCGTAACCGATGATGACAATAACGATGATGAGGAAGACAATACAGACAAACCATACGAGGCATACCGTTGGGACGAATACGAGGTCACGCAGAACTGGTACGTCGACGCGGCGATAAATCAAGTTGTCGCGGATTACGCGGAGCTTAAGGGAATCTCCGAGACCTCCGCGCGCAAGGAGATATACAACGGCGGTTACAAAATCTACATCAATGAAGATATAGAAATGCAGAACAAGCTGGAGGAGGTTTACAAAGACCCGTTAATAGCCGTATACAACTATAACAAGGACGATCCTGCGGAAAAGCTTGTGCAGGCGGCATTTGTGGTGATGGATTACTCCGGTACGGTAAAGGCAATTGCCGGCGGACTCGGCGACAAGCCCGGAATCAACTGCTTTAACCGCGCAACGCAGTCGGTACGCTCTCCGGGTTCGACAATGAAGCCGATTTCCGTGTACGGAACGGCGGTTCAGAATAACCTTATCACTTATTCCACAATGATTCCGAACTCCCCAATATGGATCATTGGCGATTACGGCGAAAAAACCACATGGCCGTGGAACTTCGGCGGCGCATACGGTGACGGAACGCTTACCCCCGTATGGAGTGGCGTTCGGCAATCGCTGAACACCATAGCTGTGCGCACCGCGCAGATGCTTACCCCTCAGGTGTGCTATAATCAGCTTACACAGAACCTCGGTATAACCACATTAACCGAGTCGGATATTGCGCTCTCGCCCGTTTCGCTGGGTGCGCTCACCGATGGAGTCAAGCTCGTGGAGCTTTGCGCCGCGTATCAGATATTCGGAAACGGCGGAATTTATTACAAACCTATGTTGTACAACCGTGTGCTTGACGTTCGCGACAATGTAATCCTCGAGCAGGACTATATAGGCAATCAGGCACTGGATTCCGACGCCGCGTGGGTAACCAACCGTATGCTGAGAACTGTAGTTACCAACCCCGGAACAGGTGCTGCCACCGCCCAGTTCCAGAAAGTTGAGGTCGTCGGAAAGACCGGTACATCAAACGACGGCAAAAACTTCACATTCGTAGGACTTACTCCCGAGTATGTTGGCGCTTACTGGGTGGGCTATGAAAACGGTCACGAGTTCGGTAAAGACGGATATGCCGACTACCACGTTTATCCCGCTACCGTTTGGCACAACACAATGGATAAGCTCATAGACACCTCACAGGAAAGCAAGTTCGTTCCCGACCCGACAGTCCTCGAACGCCGATACTGCAAGGAAACAGGACTGCTTGCCTCGGCAAAATGCACAGACACGGATATTGGTTATTATCGTCAGGGAAATCTCCCCAATATGTGTTCGGGCGACCACGAAGCCGAAATCGAAAAAATCAAAAATCACTGGGACGAAATAGACGCCGCCAACCTAGCGGCACTCGGCTGATGATTTATGGGGGGACTCCGTCCCCCCACACCCCCCTGCCAAAGGGGCTAGCCCCTTTGGAATCCCGATTCCAATATCTCGTGATTTGGATTTTTACGTTTTCACTGTCGGATAGGTGAATGAGAGTTTATCCTAACGCGCCATCTTCTCGGAAAGCAAACACAAACCCCCTCCAAAATTTTTTGGGGGGGTTTAATATTAAGACATTAGAAAGTTTCCTATAATTTTCATCAACGATAT
>CAYZQU010000127.1:0-1457 GCA_964480645.1 uncultured Ruminococcus sp.
GCGAACGGATGTGCGAGGCAATTTAAATCAGTATTTTATAGTAAACGGCAAATTTCTTTGCCGTTTACTATAAATATAACAAGGTTTTGATGAGAATAATAAAGGGGATATAGACAATGAATACTAAAACAATCGCCGAAAACCGTCAGGTTCGGCACGAATATTTTATTATAGAAAGTATCGAGGCGGGGATTGAGCTTTTCGGCACTGAGGTAAAGTCAATCCGCGCGGGCGGCGTGAATCTCAAGGACAGTTGGATTTCCATTGACAACGGCGAAGCTTTTATTCGTGGAATGCACATCGCGCCGTATGAGAAGGGCAATATCTTCAATCGCGACCCTTACCGCACGCGTCGTCTGCTTATGCACAAAAAGGAGATACTGCGTCTGTTCGGGCAGGTGAAGCAGGGCGGATACACGCTGATTCCCGTGTCTATGTATTTCAAGGACAGCCGCGTGAAGATTCAGGTGGGGTTGTGCAAGGGTAAGAAGCTCCACGATAAACGCGCGGACGCGGCTAAGCGGGACGCGGGACGCGAAATCGAGCGCGCGATAAAAGAAAGGAATTCAAGATGAGAAAATTTGCGGCAATTATTACGATTCTGGCAGTGATGGCACTCTCTGCGTGTGGAGAGGACTCCAAATCGGGAGAAAGCTCACAATCCACAAATCAAAGTTCTTTTTCCTCCGATGAAAATTCGTCAACGGTTGATTCAAGCTCAACATCCGTTGATTCAAGTTCAACATCTGTCGATTCGGGTTCACAAAGCGTCGATGTAAGCTCACAGCCTACGGGCGGAAATCCCACATACAGTGAACCGCCGCGCCAAGACGATTACACTAGCTCCGTCTCGGACTTCACAGTGGAGTTTGATGACGGCGAGGCTGAAATCGTGCGCTACAACGGCGCGGGCGGAAATGTACAGATTCCTGCGGAAATCAATGGCGCGCGCGTCACGGAAATCGAATCACGAGCGTTTGAGAACTGCTCGGGGCTGACCTCTGTGACCATTCCCGGCAGTGTTGAGAGCATTGGCGAGGACGCGTTCGCGAATTGCGTGAATCTGTCCTCCGTGACGATTGAAAGCGGAGTCCGTGAGATTGATGAGTACGCGTTTTCGGATTGTATTGCGCTTACACGGCTGGATATTCCCGATTCCGTTATGGAAATTGAGCGTTTTGCGTTCAGCGGCTGTACTGCCCTGACCGTTTCTTATCGCGGCAGAACCTATTCGGGCGATGATATTATACACATTTATAATGATTAATTTTGAGGGGAGCGACCATATTTTGGCTGCTCCCCTCAAATTTCTCACAAAATATTTGAAAATAGCACGCTTTTGTATATCTTGCATAAAATTCTGTCAAAAAATACAAAATGTTTGTTTATTATGTATATTGCAAAACACGATACTTTGTGGTAGAATAAATATAGGCGATGAAACGCCTGATTTTTTG
>CAYZQU010000127.1:1467-5710 GCA_964480645.1 uncultured Ruminococcus sp.
ATAATGCGAGGCAAAGTAGATGGCGAAATCCGAAACCTTCGCATCGGAATAATTCACTATAAATTGCAATCTCGGGGGTGTGTTGATGAATTCACAATTAAAGAGAGGAACACTGGAGCTTTGCGCACTGTCGGTAGTAAATCGCAGTGACTGCTACGGATATGAGCTTGTAAACCGTATCTCCAGATGTATGACGATTACGGAGGGCACGATATATCCGCTGATGAAGCGTCTTAAGGACGGGGGTCTCATCGAGAGTTATATTGTGGAATCCCCCGAAGGACCGCCGCGCAAGTATTACAAAATTACCGAAACGGGGATTGCGGAGCTTAATCGTTTGTCTGAGGAGTGGTATGAGTTCGCGAAAAGCGTGAACGAGCTTCTGGAGGAAAACGATACAAGCAATATAAAGGGGGAGTTGAGTTAATGGAAGCGAATAACAAACGCGAGTTTTTTGAACTGCTGAACGCGGAGCTTAACCGCGTCGGCATTGACGATACCGCCGAGATTGCGGCGGATTTTGAGGAGCATTTCGCCAACAGCGCGGCAAGCGGACTTTCCGAGACCGAGGCTTGCCACAGACTTGGGGACATCAGAGAGATCGTGCGCGGGTATCTGAATCTTGAAAGCTCACGGATAAACAGTATGGTGGCACGGGACGTGGAGCGTAAACGCGTAAGCCTTACCAAGCCCGGGCACAGCGTTCCGGCAGATCTGTCGCTGATGGACGCGCGAACCGCCGCAAATTCCGATAATGTGCGGTCATATACACCCGAACACATCTCCCCGGAAATTTATCCGAATCAAGGCAATTCCAATGTTGGTTCACCCAATTTCGATATGAACTTCAGTTCAAATCCGCAGGGTGTGAATTTCACGTCGCAGTCCGCGAATACCAATAACGCGAATACCACTAATTCCAACTCCGGAACTGCTTCGCAGACCGCTTCAAATCAGTCGGTGGCGGACGCGCTTTCGGACGCGGGCAAGGCAATCGCGGACGCGGCGAAGGTCACCGGACACGCCATTGCGGACGCGTTTGCCGCAAGCGGCGTCAAGGATGCGGTAAAATCCGCGGGAAAATCTGCGGCGAACGCCGTAAAGACGGCGAGTCAGTCCGCGGCGGAGGCGGTCTCAAAGGCTAAAGCGGAGCATAAGCAAAAGCCGAAAAACAACAACGTTCCGCATCCGAACGATGAATTCCGTGAAAACAACAACCACAATCATACGGGTACGCTCCCGAAACAAACGGGCAAGGCGAAAAACCTCAAGGGCGGATTTAAGTTCGTGGATGTTTCCACGCTGAAACCCAATGTCAACACGGGAAAACTCATCGGTGTGATTTTACTGGATATTTTCGTGTGGTGGTGGCTTATTGCAATTATGGCGGCGATTGCGATTTCGCTTTTCGCGGCTGCGATGAAATGCATATTCTATACGTCATTCGGCGGCTTTTTCGGTTCGCTTTTTGATGGAGTTTTAGGTATATACGGTGCGTCGTTCGTAACAAGAATCTTTCTGTTTATCGGTTTTATTTCACTTGGGGTTGCATTGGTTTGTATTACCTGGTGGATAGTGAAATTGCTTATTCGGTTAGTGGTTTTCATCATCAACTCGCATATCAAGGCGATTTACGACATATAAGGGGGTGAGAATATTGAGAAGACTGTTTTTGATTTCGGCTGTAATATGTGCCGCGTGCTTCATTATGGCGGCGATTACCGATGGAATCTGGGGTGGAACTTCCCACTCCGGCGGCGGAGGTTATACTTACAACAATGAGGGTACGGTATTTGAGGAAACGGTCAGCACCGACAAGGAATGGCACATTAACAACGAATTTACCAATATCGAGGTGGACTCGGCGGCGGTAAAGACATTGGTAGTCCCTACAAGCGAGGACGAGATGATTCGCGTATGCGCACAAGTCCCAAAGGGGAAAAGCATTACCGTAAGCGCGGTTTGGGATGGTGATTCGCTGCGTATCGCGGCGCACCCCAAGAGCGTCACGTTTGATTTCGGATTGACCAACGGTGATGGACTTGTAGGATGGCTGGATGACATCTTCGGCGACAGCAACGGAATTGCCATTACGATTGAGATTCCCGAGAGAATTTTGAATTCGTTTACTCTCAAACAAGGCTCGGGAACTACGATTGTACGCAATATCAACGCTATGAACAATAGTATCGGCATCGGCTCGGGTACGGTTAACTTCTACGGCAGCGGGCAATACTCTCAGCGTATGTTCAGTCTTGATTTGGGCAGCGGCAAGGCTTGTGTTACCAATATGCTGGCGGAAGCATACAATATCGACATTGGCTCGGGCAAGTTCGTCGTAAGCGGACTGAAGGGCGGCGACGGCAGAATTGATTTCGGCAGCGGCAAGGGAAGTATATTCTATTCGGAATTCGTCAAATCCGATCATTCTTATAATTTTGGAGATAATACGGTAGATATGGGCAGCGGCAGTCTCGATATGTATCTTCCGAGCGAGGCTTCCTCATATATTAATTACGACATTGGTTCAGGATATGTGAACATCGATGCTCTGGGTGTTAACCAAAAGCTGACAAACAAGGATGACGATGATGACGAATTCCTTTTGGGAAGTTATTCCGATTCTACGGGCAGGCTGGTTATTGATATGGGTTCGGGAAATGTGAATATCCTTGATTATAATGAGGAAACGCTGAACTCTCTGATTGCGGATTACAAGGTGGACGAACCGTCTGTCCCGCCGAAATCGAGCGAAACCGCAGTGGCTTCTTCGTCCTCGTTCCCGGACTCGGAGTTTACCACAATCATTTCGGGAGTTACGGTGTCCTCATTACCCGAGGAGCAATCCTCCGATGAAACAAGCGGCGTAAGCAGTGTTGACGATGTTCCGACTCCGCCCGAAGTTCCTGACGCGCCCAATCCTCCGGAAGTTCCGGAAGTCCCCAACGCGCCGAATCCGCCTGAGGTTGAATTGGCGGCATAACACGGTTAATTGCGGAAATCGGTCTCATCGCAAATCACCCAAATTCCGAAATATGTTGTCCGCTCCGATTTCCGCTTTTAATATTTAGAGAGGTAACTATGAAATTTCATGTATTTGGCTATCGGTACAGATTTGTATCGCCTAGCGGCTTTAGCTTCGCGAATTCCACGGAGCATGAAATCAAGCGTTCAATCCGCGTGAAAAGAACATTTTTCCCGCGTTTTGTCAAGGTTAAATAAGGAGGTATTTCAATGGCTGACAAGCAAATTTACAATTTCGCAAACGAAATAGAAGAGGTGGAAATCTCTTCAATCGGTGCAAAAATCACGGTGATCCTCACAGAGGAATCCGAGATTACGGCAGAGTATTCCAATCCCTGCGACAAGCCCGAATTCTGCGCTGTTCTGTGCGGAAAGCGGCTGACTCTCAAGGAAAAGCCCACATTCCAGATATTCCGTCCGAAAGGCGATGGAGAATATTCCATCACCGTGCGTCTTCCTCAAACAAAGTACAAGAAAATCAAAGTGAACACCACTAGCGGCGGCGCGGAGCTTTTGGAGGTAAACACCGAAAATCTGGAGCTTAACACGGTTTCGGGAGACATATCCGTTCAGAATATCCGCGCGGATAAGTATTCGATTAACCTCGTTTCCGGAAAGACCTCTTACAGCGGCGTTGTCGGAGAGGGCAATATCAATGTCACTTCCGGAAGCGTGGATGTTACCTACGCGGAATGGAACGCCGACCTGAAAATCAGCGCGGTAAGCGGAAGCGTCAACGTTTTCCTGCCCGATGACAGCGGCGCGGACATTAAGTTCGATGGTGTTTCTGGAACTGTAAAGACCAATCTCAACAACACCAACGGCAGCTTTATGAACCTCGGACGCGGTACAAACGGCGAGTTCGGCGGTTCTAACAAGCACAAGGTGAGCATTAATCTTGTAAGCGGCAAGGTGACGCTCGCTAAAAACAGCATTATTGACGAAAAGGAAAACCTGTAATCAGGCAAATACGGCGCGCAAATGCCACATACGCGCGCCGATTGCATAAAAAATCCCCCTCTTTCCGAGGGGGATTTCAGTTTGAATCCCTCGCTCCCCTTTGTGGGAGTGTTGCCCCCTGCTGGGGGGACTCCGTCCCCCCAGACCCCCCTGCCAAAGGGACTTCGTCCCTTTGGAATCCCGGTTCCAATACAGTATAATTCGGACTATTATGTTTTCGCTGTCGGATAAGTGGTTGTGAGTTTATTTCACCGTGCCC
>CAYZQU010000128.1:0-5648 GCA_964480645.1 uncultured Ruminococcus sp.
ATCTCTCCGAGCAGGACGATACCCAGCTTCAGAAAGCAATCGAGATTACCGCAGCGAAAATCGCGCAGTAACGCAGTAAATTCAGGAGGATTTTTTGTTATGAACAAACCATTGACCGTATTGACCAAAAAAGGCGAGGAACAACTTAAAAAGGAGCTTGACTGGCTTCGCAGCGTGCGCAGACAGGAAATTGCCGAGAAGATTAAAGTTGCGCTGTCGTTCGGAGACTTGTCCGAGAACAGCGAGTACGACGAGGCGAAAAACGAACAGGGAATTATGGAGGCGCGAATCGCCGAGATAGAGGCAACACTCGCTCACGCGCAGATTATCGACGATGACGATATTTCCACCGAGAAGGTCGGAATCGGTACAACAGTAAGACTTCTCGATATGGAAATGAACGAGGAGATGGAGTTCAAAATCGTTGGCACCAAAGAGGCGGATATCGACAACGGCAAGATGTCGGACGAATCCCCGATAGGTGCGGCAATCATCGGTCACAAGCCCGATGAGGTTGTGACGGTTGAAACTCCCGGCGGAACGGTTCAGTTTAAGATACTTGAAATACGCAAGGACGATTAAAGTACTAACAGAAAGGATTTACAGATAAAATGGCGAATGAACAGAATACAGAGCAGACGGAAATGACTCTGGAGGAACTTGACGAGCAGCACCGTGTGCGTATTGAAAAGCTCCGCAGTCTGAAAGAAGCGGGGAGCGACCCGTACACTATCACCAAATTTCCCGTGACGATTATGAACAGCGAAATCCGCGAGAGATTTGAGGAGCTTGAAAACCAGACCGTATTCATAGCGGGCAGAATGATGTCCCGCCGGATTATGGGCAAGGCTAGCTTTTTCGACGTTCGCGACAGCTCCGACAGAATGCAGGTGTATGCGAGAATAGACGCGGTAGGCGAGGATAAATTCGCCGATTTTAAAAAGTGGGACTTGGGCGATATAATCGGAGTTAAGGGTTATGTTTTCAAAACGAAAACGGGAGAAATTTCCGTTCACGCCGAGGAGCTTACACTACTGTCGAAATCGCTTTTGCCGCTCCCCGAAAAATGGCACGGTCTGAAAGACAAGGAGGAGCGTTACAGAAAACGTTATCTGGATTTGATTGCCAATCCCGAAATCAAGGGCGTGTTCGTAAAGCGTTCGCGTATTCTCTCCGAGATTCGGAAGTTCCTTGACGGACGCGGGTATATCGAGGTCGATACCCCCGTTCTGCTTCCGTTGGAAATCGGCGCGGCAGCAAGACCGTTCAAGACCCACCACAATGCTCTTGACATTGATATGTATCTGCGAATCGAAACCGAGTTGTACCTTAAGCGGCTGATTGTCGGCGGGTTCGACAAGGTTTACGAGGTAGGGCGAATTTTCCGCAACGAGGGTATGGATTCCACTCACAATCCCGAATTTACCACTATTGAGATGTATCAGGCGTACATCAATTATTTTGATATGATGGACTTGATTGAGGATTTGTACCGCACGGTGACGCTGAACGTCTGTGGCACGGATACTGTGACCTATCAAGGCAAGGAAATCGCCGTGGGAAAGCCGTGGGAACGTCTGACGATGATTGACGCGGTAAAGAAATACGCGGGTGTTGATTATAACGACTGGACAACCGATGATGACGCACGCGCCTGTGCAAAGGCAAAAGGCGTCGAGGACGGCATAACTGCAACCTCCACCAAGGGGGACGTGTTGATTGCGTTCTTTGAAGCGTTTGTCGAGGAAAATCTCATTCAGCCGACCATCATTTACGATTACCCAGTGGAAAATTCCCCGCTTGCAAAGCGCAAGCCCGATGTCCCCGCGTTCACGGAACGTTTTGAATATTTCATAAACGGTGTGGAATTTGGAAATGCGTTCTCAGAGCTGAATGACCCCATTGACCAACGTGAACGCTTTGAGAAACAGGTCGCGGCAAAACGCGCTCAAGGTGGAAATGACGCGCAGGTAGACGAGGACTTCATAACCGCTCTGGAATACGGACTTCCTCCCACAGGCGGTCTGGGATTCGGCTTTGACCGTCTGGTTATGCTCTTGACGGATTCCGCGAGCATAAGAGATGTTTTGTTGTTCCCGACAATGCGTCCTCTTTAATACAAAAAGAGGTAAGAACACAGCAATTCTTACCTCTTTCTTTTTACCTCTTACCTCTTACGGAAACGGGCGAATGTTCGGACTTACCCTTACCCGCGCGAATGTCACAGGGAATCAATTCCGACTGCTCCAACATCATAAAAACCTCTTCAAATCATCGCAAAACTGCTGTTCGCGTTCAAGAAGCCGCTCCGCTCCCTCACGAACGGAGCGTTCGGCATTGTGTGAGCGGTTAACGGTGTGCTGCATATCTATAATGCCCATTGTCGTGCCGTTCATCATAATCCGCGCAAGATTTGAGGCGCTTTGATTCATAGCGGTTTTCATAGCGATTCCCATCTTTGCCATCGTTTTTACATAAGGCGAAGCCTGATACGCGGGTTCACCTCGGCGAGCCAACTCGCGCCGCGCGTTCATTGCCACATTGTGGTAACGCTTCTGTTGGGCGGTAATCTCGCGGTACAATTCTTGATTCCGGCATACCTTTATAATATCCGACGTCTGCTCATACGCCATTTGAGCGTTTTTATAAATGCTGTTTAATATTTCGTTGCTTTGCTTGTTTTTCAGGTTATTCATATAAATGTCTCTCCTTTCTTTTGGGATTAGTATGTGCGGAATTTAAAATAATATTACTTTGGCGAAATTTTTAAAAAGGAGAATTCATTATGTGTACCTCTGAGAACCGTTGCGGCTGGGCGGGAAACGACCCCGTCTACATTGTATATCATGACAACGAATGGGGAATCCCCGAACACGACGACCACAAGCTGTTTGAGATGCTGATTCTTGAGGGAATGCAGGCGGGTCTGTCGTGGATTACAATTCTTCGTAAGCGTGAGAATTTCCGCGCGGCGTTCGACAATTTCGACCCGGAAAAAGTCTCCGCTTACGACGAAACCAAAATCACGGAGCTTCTCCAAAATTCGGGAATAATCCGTAATCGCGGAAAAATTACCGCCGCCATTACCAACGCGCAGCATTTTCTTGATATTCAACGCGAATACGGCTCGTTTGACGCATTTATCTGGAATTATGTGGATAATTCTCCGATTATCAATAAGTTCAAAACGCTTGAGGAAGTTCCCGCGAAAACAAAGCTTTCCGACAAAATCAGCGCGGAACTGAAAAAACGCGGTTTCAAATACGTAGGTTCGACAATAATCTACTCGTTTATGCAGGCGGTGGGAATGGTGAACGACCATATCGAGAGTTGCTTTCGATATGGAAATACAGAAAGGCACTGATTCGGTGCCTTTTGTGTTATTCAATCGGGCAATTGGGTGAACAGGAGTTTCAATCTTCCATTTCGGCTATCTTTACTTACTTCTTATCTTGTTCGTTACCCGCACCTTCAGGTTCGATGTTGTCAGGAGAATTTTTGTCGATTCTCTGTATCGCGTTTTTGATGACCAATATTGCCCGCGGACTGTTATCGGTTTCCAATAAAGCCAATAAAGAATTAAGTAGAATGCATAACTCGTTATCCGTTATATTGTCACCTCCCATATATTTTATTATACCATATTTCAAAGCAAATCCAAAACGCGGGCTTCTCGATAAGTTTATCTTTATTATACCACATAATTCCCTGAAAGCCAAACGCGTTTTGTCATTTTGCACAAAAAAACGCATGTTTTTTAGGGGATTTTTTACGCTTTTCCCCTTGATTTTTCCTAAAAAAGGTGTATAATATAATTATACGTTAGCACTCTTTAGCTATGAGTGCCAGGAATGAAAGGGGAGCATATTATAATGAGTGAAACAAAAGAATTTAAGGCTGAATCGAAACGCTTGCTGGAGATGATGATAAACTCCATCTACACGCACAAGGAGATATTCCTGAGAGAGCTGATTTCCAACGCGTCTGACGCAATGGATAAGCTATATTTCAAGTCAATGTCCGGGGATGGCGAGGCAATAAGCCGCTCGGATATGGCAATCATCATTGCGGCGGACAAGGACGCGCGCACGCTTACTATCAACGATAACGGAATCGGAATGACAAAGGACGAACTGGAAAACAACCTCGGAACAATTGCACAGAGCGGTTCTTTCGCGTTTAAGAACGAAAACGAGAAGTCCGAGGACGTGGATATAATCGGTCAGTTCGGTGTGGGATTCTACTCCGCGTTTATGGTCGCGAAAAAGGTCACTGTGATTTCCAAGGCTTACGGCGGGGATTCTGCGTATAAGTGGGAGAGCGAGGGCGTGGACGGCTACACGATTTCCGAGGCGGAAAAGGACTCCTACGGCACGGTTATCACTCTTGAAATCAAGGACAACACCGAGGACGAAAATTATGACGAGTTCCTCACTCCGTACAAAATCAAGGAGCTTGTAAAGCGTTACTCCGACTACATCAGATACCCGATCAAGATGGACGTAGAACACGAGAAACTCAAAGAAGGCACGGGGGAAGATGGAAAAGAACCCGAATACGAAAAGGAAATCGTCACCGAAACGCTTAATTCGATGATTCCAATTTGGAAAAAGGCAAAATCCGAGCTTAAGGACGAGGACTACAACCAGTTTTACAAGGAGAAGTTCTACGACTACACCGACCCAATTTTGCATATCCACAGCAAGACCGAGGGCACGGCGACATACTCCGCGTTGTTGTATATTCCCGAAAAAGCTCCGTTTGACTATTATTCCAAGAATTACGAAAAGGGCTTACAGCTCTACTCGTCGGGCGTAATGATTATGGAGAAATGCGGCGACTTGCTCCCTGATTATTTTAGTTTTGTAAAGGGACTTGTCGACAGCGAGGACTTGTCGCTGAACATCTCCCGCGAAATGCTCCAGCACGACAGACAACTCAAAATCATCGCGAAATCCATTGAGAAGTCCATAAAGAACGAACTGAAAAAGCTTCAAAAGAATGACCGCGAGAAATACGAAAAGTTCTTTGAAACATTCGGCACGCAAATCAAGTATGGAATCTACGAAAGCTACGGAATGAACAAAGAAGAACTTCAGGATCTGCTGATGTTCAAGACCTCTAATGGAGGAATGACAACACTTGAGGAGTACGTTTCCCGAATGAAAGAGGATCAGAAGTACATCTATTTCGCAAGCGGCTCAAGCGTTACGCGGATTGAGAGTCTGCCGCAGACTGAACAGGTTCGCGATAAGGGCTCTGAGATTCTGTACCTCACCGACCACGTGGACGAATTCTGCTTGCAAATGATGCACGACTATGACGGCAAGGAATACAAGTCCGTATCGGCGGACGACTTGGGTCTGGAAACCGAGGAGGAAAAGGAAGAAATCAAAAAGGCTCAAGAGGACAATAAAGCTCTCTTTGACTTTATGACTGAAAAACTCGATGGTAAAGTCAAAGCGGTAAAGCTCTCTCAACGGCTTAAGAATCACCCTGTATGTATCACCAGCGAGGGTATGCTCTCGGTTGAGATGGAAAAGGTGCTTTCGGCTATGCCCGATGGAAACGGAGCGAAAGCCGAAAAGGTTCTGGAAATCAATCCCAATCACGCGATATTCGGCAAGCTGAAGTCTCTGTATGAAACC